>JAKLLJ010000126.1 GCA_023150215.1 Thauera sp.
CAGTCTCGGCAGGGCGATGAGGCGGCTGCCGGCGAAACGGCGGCCAGCCGTCCCGAGCAGGCGAGCGCGGTGGTCAGCCTGAGCATGGCTGCACGCGGCGAAGGAGCGGCGCAAGCGGCGCCGAGCCCGGACAACGGCACCGTGCAGGCGCGCGCGGTCGAGCAGGCGCGCGCCGCGGCGGCGAATGAGGACGTGCGCAACAATTACTCGGCGCAACGCGCACTGGCTTCGTATGAGGCCATGGCGCAGGTCGGCGCCGCGGCGCGGCCCGCGGCGCAGGAGCCGCCGGTGGCGCCGGGGCAGCAAAAGCCGGGCGTGCTGCGCGCCTGAGCGGCACGGTCGGTGGACTGAAGCGCTGAAGGCAGACCCTCATGTCGATCCAGGGCATGGGCGCCTTCACTCCGGCAGCCTTTGATGCCGGCAGTGTGCTCGCGCGTCGGCAAGCCGAGCGCAGCGCCGAGCAACTCGAGGCGAAGGCGGCCGCCCTCTCGGCCGAAGCCTCCGGTGCCCGGCGCGAGGCCGACTCCGCCCAGCGTCGCGCTGACGAGCTCCACAGCCAGGCTGAGCAAGCCCGCAGCCGTGCCGACCTCGGCCAGCAGGCCTTGCAGGCCGTGCGTGGCATGCACCGCAGCGTCGATACGATCACGGCGACGGTCGATCGCGTTGCACGCGCTACCGAGGTGCAGGCCGTCACGATGTACCCCTCCGACGCGGCAGCCCAGCCGGTATCCATCCGTCTGCCTGGGCAGATCATCGACGTGATGGTGTAGGTTGGAACGACGCCTCGCTGCGGCACCCGGTCTGCACAGCGTGGCGCCCTGCCCGAGCGGGATGTTGCCGCCGACGCGCAGTCGATCTTGCGTTCGAGCAGCAGCGCACGGCGAGCCTTGCCCATCGCTCCCCTGGCGTCTAGGCTGCAGAAGCCATCCGGAGGCTGACGCCATGTGCCGACTTCTCTTCTCGCTCGTCCTCGGGGCCTGCGCGTCTGCGGCCGCATTCGCGCAGGCCAGTCTGCCGGTCCTGTCGGAAGCGCGTGCGCGTTTCCTGGGCGAATGCCGCCAGGCTCATGTCGCGCACAATGCCGATGCGGCGCGCTGGGCCGACGAGCAATGCATGGCGGAGTGGAGCAAGGTCGGCGCGAGCGCGGCGGCGACCGATGCCCTGCTCTCCGCACTGCCGGCCGCGCCGGGCGAGGCTGTGCCGCTCGCGGCCCTGCGCCAGCGTCTCGGCGGCGTGCGCTGGTCGGCAAAGCCCGCTTCGCGCCAGCTGTCGGCGAGCGGCCAGCTGGGCAAGCTCGCGGTATCTGTGACTGGCACGCCTGCGGCGAAGACGCTCGGGGTCAATTGGATGGAGGTCGGCGCCGAGGTTCCGTTCGACATCATCGGTGCGATGCGCGCGCGCGGGGTCGAGCTGACCGAGATAGCTTGCGAGGAGTTCGGCAGCGGCGAATGGCAGCGGGTGTTTGCCGGCCGTGTGCCGGGGCGTGCGCCATTCCGGCTGGAGGTCGCCCAGCGCACCGCGCCCGTCGCGAATGCCAATTCCTACTACGGGGCCACGATCGACCTCTCCGGCATGCTGCCGGCGGTGAGCGGCCCGCGTCAGGCGTGTGTGAATCCGTCCAACCTGCGCTAGCCGAGGAAGGCGGCTTGGCGCTGCCTGCACCGGATGCGCCGTGGCGGACCACTACCGTGAGGGTGCCCGTCCACGCGCACGCTGCTCGGGCGTTGCCCTGCCCTCGAGCTCGCCGAACAGCCAGTCCTGGAAGCTGCGTATCTTGGGCAGCTCCGCGCGTGATTTCAGCAAGTTGAACGTATAGCCCTGAACCTTGGGCCCTTCGAGTCCGAGCGGGGCGACCAGGCGCCCGGTTTCGAGCTCGCGCTGTGCGAGCAGCAGACTCTCGAGGCACACGCCGAGGCCATCGACTGCTGCGCTGATGGCCATGAACGAGCGGTCGAAGCGCGGCCCGCGCGAGATGTCGAGCGGCACCTTGCGGTGCTGGCGCATCCAGTCCCGCCAGCTCACCAGACATACCTCGCTGTGGATCAGAGTGTGGTGGCGGAGGTCGTCCGGCGAACGGATCGGATGCGCGCCCGCTGTGAGCGCAGGCGTGCACAGTGGGACGATGGTCTCCGGCGGAAAGGGAAGCACCATGGTTCCGGCCGGTTGCAGGCGCTTCGTTCCATAGCGGATGTCGATGTCCACCCCCTGCATCAGTAAGTCGGGGGGCACTGGATACGACGCGTTGAGGCGCACATCGATGTCGGGCTCCAGGGCGCTGAAGCGCGCAAGCCGTGGCATCAGCCACTGCGTGGCGAAGCTCGGCGTCGAATGCACGGTGAGGATGTCGCTCTTGGCCGTGCGACCCAGCTCGCGCGTCGCCATCTCGATCTTCGCGAACGCGGCCGACACCTCCTCCGCATAGACGCGGCCGGCATCCGTGAGCACGACCGCCCGATGCGCGCGATGGAACAAGCGCACCCCGAATTGCTCCTCGAGCAGCTTGATCTGGTGGCTCACCGCAGAGGGCGTCACGAACAACTCCTCTGCTGCGAGCGCAAAAGAAGACAGCCGGGCAGCGGCCTCGAACGCTTGTACCGCCTTGAGGGAGATACGATTGTGCACGGCAATATTCACATGAGCTCAATTCACTTATATGAGCATAAATATTCGTTTGAGCGCAAAAAATCAAGCAGATAAGCTTTCTTCCACTCGCCGGACGCACTGCAAGGGCGTCGGCGGAAGTGGAGAGCCCTCTCTCCGATCGAGCGAAATGATCAAGCCTGGCACTGCAAAGTGCCTGGCTCACACCAAGGAGAACTGCGTGCACACAAGTCTTTCATCGGCCCACGCCCGGGTCGCCGAGAGCGCCTACCGCATCCGCCGCTTTGCGCTGCGGATGGGCGAGGTGCAAGGCCAGGGCTATGTCGGCCAGGCCTTGGGCTACGCTGACGTGCTGGCGACGGCCTATTGCCATGCGATGAACTTCCGCCCCGAGGACCCGAACTGGGAAGGGCGCGATCGCTTCCTGCTCTCGCATGGCCACTACGCGATTGCGTTCTACGCGGCGTTGATCGAGGCGAAAATCATTCCCGAGGAGGAGCTAGAGACCTACGGCAGCGACGACAGCCGCCTGCCGATGTCGGGCATGGCGACCTACACGCCGGGCATGGAGATGTCGGGCGGCTCGCTCGGCCAGGGCCTGCCGATCGCGGTCGGCATGGCGCTCGGCCTGCGCCTGAAGGGCAACCCGGCCTTTGTCTACAATTCGATGTCCGACGGCGAACTCGATGAGGGCTCGACCTGGGAAGCGGCGATGGGCGCCGCGCACCACGGCCTCTCCAATCTCATCTGCATCGTCGACATCAACAACCAGCAAGCCGACGGCCCCTCGACCAAGGTGATGGGTTTCGAACCCCTCGCCGACAAGTGGGCGTCCTTCGGCTGGCACGTGCAGCGCGTGGATGGCAACGACCTCGCCGCTGTCATCGCCGCATTTGATGCCGCGCGCAATCTGCCCGACGCCAAGCCGCGCGTGATCCTGTGCGACACCTTGATGGGCAAGGGCGTGCCCTTCCTCGAGACGCGCGAAAAGAACCACTTCATCCGTGTCGATCCACCCGAATGGCAGCAAGCCCTCGACATCCTCGATCAAGCCCAGGGAGCCGCCCGATGAGCACCCCCACCGTCAAGAAGCCGCGCCTGACCACCTCGGCGATGATCGCCTCGATCGCTTCCGAAGGCCAGCGCGTGAAGGCTGCCCCGTTCGGCAAGGCTCTGGTCGAGCTGGCCGCGCAGCGCCAGGACATCGTCGGCCTCACCGCTGACCTCGCCAAGTACACCGACCTGCACCTGTTCGCCCAGGCCAACCCGGAGCGCTTCTTCCAGATGGGCATGGCGGAGCAGTTGCTGATGGCCTCCGCTGGCGGCATGGCCAAGGAAGGCTTCGTGCCCTTCGCCACCACCTATGCGGTGTTCGGCACGCGGCGCGCCTTCGACTTCGTGCATCAGGTGATCGCCGAGGAGAACCTCAACGTCAAGATGTGCTGCGCGCTGCCTGGCCTCACCACCGGCTACGGCCCCAGCCACCAAGCCACCGAGGACATCGCGCTGATGCGCGGCATCCCGGGCATGACCATCGTCGACCCTTGCGACGCGCTCGACACCGAGCAGGCGGTGCCGCAGATTGCCGCCCACAACGGCCCGGTTTACATGCGCCTGCTGCGCGGCAACGTGCCCCTGGTGCTCGACGAGTACGACTACACCTTCGAACTCGGCAAGGCCAAGATGCTGCGCGACGGCCGCGACGTGCTGGTGATCTCCTCCGGCATCATGACCATGCGCGCACTGGAAGTGGCCAAGGTGCTGGAAGCGGACAAGGTCGATGTGGGCGTGCTGCACGTGCCGACGATCAAGCCGCTCGACACCGCGACCATACTGCGCGAGGCCGGCCGCGCCGGCCGACTGGTCGTGGTGGCGGAGAACCACACCACGATCGGCGGCCTCGGCGAAGCGGTGGCCACCGCCCTGCTCACCGCCGGCGTGACCCCGCCCTTTCGCCAGATCGCGCTGCCCGACGCCTTCCTCGACGCCGGTGCGCTGCCCACCCTGCACGACCGCTACGGGATCTCCACCGAAGTGATGTCGGCAACGATCAAGAACTGGCTCGGCTGAGCCGCACCGGATCAGCGCTGCGCGCATGGCCGGCGCAGCGCTGCGTCGGCGCATCGAACGAAACGCACCCCGCAGGGGTGCAACTGAAAGGAACTCCCGAATGAACAACGCTCTTCTTCTCGACGGCAAGGTCGCGATGATCTCCGGCGCGGCATCGGCGCGCGGCATCGGCCTCGCCACCGCCCGCCTCTTCGCCACGCACGGCGCCAAGGTGGTCATCCTCGATCTCGACGAAGCTGCCGCCGCGGAGGCCGCTGCCTCCATCGGCCCCGATCACCGTGGCTACGGCTGCAACGTGGTCGACAAGGATGCCTGCGTGAAGGCTGCTGAGCGCGCGATCGCCGAGTTCGGCCATATCGACGTGCTGGTGAACAACGCCGGCATCACCCAGCCGGTCAAGACCCTCGAGGTCGATCCGGCAAGCTGGGACCGCATCCTCGATGTCAACCTGCGCGGGGTGCTCTACCTGTCGCAGGCAGTGATCCCGCACATGAAGAAGCGGGGCGGCGGCTCCATCGCCTGCATGTCCTCGGTGTCGGCCCAGCGCGGCGGCGGCATTCTCGGCGGCCCGCATTACTCGGCGGCCAAGGCGGGCGTGCTCGGCCTCGCCAAGGCGATCGCGCGCGAGTTCGGCCCCGACAACATCCGCGTCAACTGCGTGACCCCCGGCCTCATCCAGACCGACATCAGCTCCGGCAAGCTGAGCGAGGAACAGAAGGCGTCGATCGCCGCCGGCATCCCGCTGAATCGCCTCGGCAACGCCGAAGAGGTCGCTGGAGCCTACCTGTTCCTGGCCTCGGAGCTGTCGTCCTACATCACCGGCGCCGTCATCGACGTCAATGGCGGCATGCTCATCCACGGCTGACGGAATCACTTCGCTCCGGCGAAGCGCGGGCCTGTCGCCGGCACGCCCGCACGGACAACGGCTGCGCACAGGCAGCAAGAAAGTCACATCGACAGGAAACGGAAGGAGATCACTCATGAAAAAGACCCTGATTGCAGTCGCAGCGACGCTCGCACTGACCGCCTCCACGGGGTGGGCACAGCAGGTTCTGCGCCTTTCCCACAACGCTGCGCCGGGCAATCCGAAGGCGGTCGCATCGCAGAAATTCGCCGAACTCGTGGCCCAGAAGACCAGCGGTCGCGTCAAGGTCGAAGTCGGCGGCAGCGCCCAGTTCGGTGATGACGTCGAGTCGCTCACCAACATGCGCCTGGGTACGCTGGCCTTCAGCGCCAACTCGCAGGGCAGCACCGCGGGTGTCGTCCCCGAGTTCAACCTGATCGGACTGCCGTTCCTGTTCCGTGACCTGAGCCACGCCTACAGGGTGGTCGACGGCCCGGTGGGCGCCAAGCTGGACGAGGCCGCCAACAGCAAGGGCCTGGTCGTGCTCGCGCTGTGGGACAACGGCATCCGTCACACCAGCAACAACAAGCGCCCGATCGTGAAGCCCGAAGATCTCGAAGGCATCAAGGTACGCACGCCGCCCGACACGATGACGCTCGATATCTTCAAGGCGCTCGGCGCCAACCCGGGGCCGCTGGCCTTCTCCGAGCTCTACATCGCGCTTCAGCAGGGCGTGTTCGACGGCCAGGAGAACCCGCTGATGAACGTCTATTCGTCCAAGCTGCACGAAGTCCAGAAGTACATCTCGCTGACCGGTCACAAGTACGAGACCACCCCGCTGCTGGCGAGCAAGATGATCTGGGTCGGCCTGTCGAAGGCTGACCAACAGGCAGTCAAGGAGGCTGCGATCGAGGCCGGCAAGCTCAACCGCGAGATGTCGCTGGCTGCCGATGCCGAGCTGCGCACGAAGCTGAGCGCCGCAGGCGTGCAGCTCAACGAGATCGACCAGGCCACCTTCGTCGCCAAGACCAAGCCGGTCTATGACAAGTGGTCGGCGCAGTACCCCGACCTGGTCAAGCTGATCGTCTCGGAGGCGGGCAAGCAATGACGAGCACCCACACCTCCAGCGGGGTCCCGGCGCCGACCGGCGCCTTGGCCTCGGTGGTGAAGTGGGTGGACAAAGTGGTCGTGATCGCCGGTACGGCGGTCGCGATCACCGCTCTGGTCATCATGTTCGTCTCCCTGATGGCCGAGGTGATCGTCCGCTACTTCACCAACCAGGGCATGGGCTGGCCGACCGAGATGCCCAACATCCTGTTTCCGTGGCTGGTCATGGGTGGCATCGTGCTTGCCGCCCAGCGCGGCCAGCACATCGCGGTGACCGCAATCCAGGCCCAGCTCGGGCGCACCGGCAACAAGGTGTTGTTGATCGGCCACCAGACGCTCATTGCCGCAACCTTCTTCTATCTCGCCTGGGTGGGACTCGATGTGCTCGAGATCACCGGGACCGAAGTGTTCCCGGTCACCGGCATCACGGCAAAGTGGGCCTACCTGGCCCTGATCGCCGGCTTCGTCGGTCTCGGGATCACCGCGCTGACCACCCTGGGCCATTTACTGCCCGCGAGCGATCCGCTCGCCGTCCGTGCCCACCACATTGAGGAGGATGTATGACTCTGACCATGCTTCTGGTGTTCGGCGTCCTGCTCGTGCTGGCGCTTCCGGTCGGCTACGCGCTGGTGATCAGCTCCGGCCTGGCCGCGGTGACGGTCGGCGGCATGCCCAGCGTGGCGGCGGTGGTGAAGATCTTCCAGCCCACGCAGAGCTTTCCGCTGCTGGCGATCCCGTTCTTCATGCTGTCGGGCAGCCTGATGATGGGCGGCACGCTGGGCAAGCGATTGATCCATTTCGCGACCATGCTCGTCGGCCGCTTCCACGGCGGTCTCGGTCAGGTCACGGTGGTGGGCTCGACGGTGTTCGGCGGCGTGTCGGGCTCGGCTGTGGCGGAAGCCTCGGCACTCGGCTCGATGCTGATCCCCTGGCAGAAGCGGGAAGGCTATCCGGGCGCGTTCGCCGCTGCAGCCACGGCCTCGTCCTCGGTGATTGCCGGTCTGATTCCGCCGTCGATTCCGCTGATCCTGTTCGCTGCGGTGTCCAACCAGTCGATCGCCTCGTTGTTTCTCGCCGGCATCCTGCCAGGCCTGCTGCTGTGCGCCGGCTTCATGCTGACCTGCTACTTTTCGGGGCGGCTGCGTGGCTTCAAGCGCCTGACCGACGAGGTCACGCTCAAGGGCGTGCTCAGCGCCACCCTCTCGGCGGCACCGGCACTCGCCATGCCGGCCTTCATCGTGATCCTGCTGCGCGCCGGCATCGCCACGCCGACCGAGGTCAGCGTGCTGGCGGTGTTCTACGGCCTGCTCGTGAGCATGCTGGTGTATCGGGACCTGACCCTGCGTCGGCTCTACGATGCGCTGGTGCATACCGCGGTGACGACCGGCGTGGTGATGCTGGTGATCGCGGCCTCGAATCTGGTGGGCTACGTGCTGACCGTCGAGGCGGTGCCGACCGCGGTGGCCGATTGGACGGCGGAAACCCTCAAGTCGCCGTGGATGGTCATCCTGATGCTGAACCTGATCATGGTCACGGTGGGCATGTTCCTCGACCTGCCGGCAGCGATCCTGCTGCTCGGTCCGACCTTCGTCGCCATCGGCAACGTGATCGGTCTCGACCTGATCCAGCTCGGCATCATGATGGCGGTGAACCTGAGCATCGGCCTCTTCACCCCGCCGGTCGGCACCACGCTGTTCATCGCGTCGGCGATCTCGCGCGAAAAGGTCGGCGCGGTCGTGCGCGAACTGTGGCCGTTCTACCTGGTGGCGATCACGGTGCTCGGCCTGATCTCCTTCGTCCCGGCCTTCACCATCTACTGACCGGACACGGCCCCCGCGACTTCAGGGGCCGTGCGACCGACGAGGACATTCCATGAACACGATTGCATTTGCCGGACTCGGCGCGATGGGCCTGCCGATGGCGAAGAACCTGCTCGCCGCCGGCCACCGCGTGCGCGGCATCGACCTCAACCCCACGGCGCTGGCCGCGCTGGCTGCGGCCGGCGCGGAACCGGCGGCCGATGCGGCGGCCGATGCGGCG
>JAKLLJ010000127.1 GCA_023150215.1 Thauera sp.
AATGCGGACGATCCTGCCCACTTCTCCAAGGGTGAGCGCAAGGGTCTGAAGAAAGTCTATCGCCGCGAGCTCGTCAAGCGTTCGCAGCTGATGCGCATCGCCGCCGCGTGGGTGATCACCGTCCCGGCCTCGGCGCTGATGGCGGCGGTCCTGTTCTTCACCATCCGCGGCATGATGCTGCCCTGAGTCGGCACGACATGGCCTTTTCCGTCGGATTGCCGCCGCCATGAGCCTGATCGAGCTTATCGCCGTGCTCGCGCTCAGCGGCGGTGTCTGGTTCTGGGTGGACAGCCTGAAGGCGCGCGAAACCGGCATCGCCGCTGCGCGCCGGGCCTGTCTGCGCGAAGCGGTGCAGCTTCTCGACGAGACCGTGGTCGGGCGCGGCCTGCGCCTGGTGCGCGACGAGGATGGCCGGGTGGTGCTGCGCCGTGCGTTCGAGTTCGAGTACTCGGTGAGCGGCGATGACCGCCATGTCGGCAGCGTGGTGCTCGAGGGCCGCGAGGTGGTGCTGGTCGACGTGTCGGCACACCGCCTTGCACGCCGTGCCGTGGTGATCGAGCTCCACGGTCGCGATCGCGAAGTCTAGCGCCTGCGTTCCTCGATCGCGCGCAGGAACTCGTTGCGCGCCTGTTCCGAATGCTCGAATTCACCGGCGAAAGCCTGCGTGATCACGCGCTCGTCGCCGCGGCGGTCCTCGCCGAGCAGCAGGCAGAGCTGTTCGGCCTCGATGACGCACGCTGCGCCGGCGGCTTTGCCGTGCGTCATCAGCGCGTCAGCGATGTCGCGCGTCATCCATTCCTGATAGGTGAAGCGGTGGCCGATCGCATCCACCAGACGGGCGATGCGGCCGAAACCGTGCAGCCGGCCGCCCGGCAGGTAGGCGACGTGGGCGACACCGCGGAAGGGCACCAGGTGGTGGGGACACACGCCATGGACGGCGATGCCGCGGATCACCACCATGTCGCGGCGCGGGTCCTCGAAACCGTCGCCGAGCACCGCTGCGGGGTCGAGTTCGTAGCCGCCGAGCAGGCGCTGCTGCCAGAGCTCGCGCACGCGCTGCGCAGTGCGCCCGGTGTGGCGGTTGTCGGGCGCGATGCCGCAGGCGCGCAGCAGGTCGGCGATGGCCTGTTCGAAGGCAGGCGCGTCGAAGGCGCCGTGGCGCGGAATGCCGACGCCAGCTGGGGGCGGTGCGACCGGGTGGTCGTGACCGCAGGGGTCGTGCGCGGGCAGGCTCATGGCTTCATCCTTGGCGGTGCAGTGTCGCACCCGGACAGGGATGATACGCCGCCCGCCTTCAGGCGATGAAGACCGGGTCGGAGAACACCAGCGTGCCGTCGGTGCGCATCATCAGGTTGTTGGCGTTGAGGATGTCGGGCAGCACCTGGTAGGCCTCGACGAAGTCCGACAGCGCTGCGAGCGCCTGTTGCAGGCTATCGCCGACGCCCATCGGCTGGGTCGTCAGGTGGTAGAGCGCGATGCGCCCCATGTCGTTGCCGAGCCGGCTCCACTGCGCGCAGGCCGACCAGTAGTACTCGATCAGCCGGCGCGACAGCTCTGCCGCCGGCGAGCCCTCGGCGAGCGGGTAGAGGCGTTCCATCTCGATGAGGTGGAAGGGGTAGCCCGACTGCGCACGCCCGATCACGCCGTGGTCGGCGAATACCACCGGGAAGTGCGGACCGTTGGGGCGGTCCTCAGCGGTGTAGAGGAAATAGTCGGCAGGGGAGCTGACGATCTTGTACACCCGTTCGCCATCTCCCTTGTCGAGCACGATCGAATACTCGCCACGACCCCGATCTCGCGCTTGCCCTCGAGCAAGGGATGGGGCGGAACCGGGTCCGGAAGCAGGATGGACTGCCTTCCGAGCATCTCGCGCGCCGCCGCCATGTCGATCATGATTCGCCGGCTCCTTACGCCATGATGTTGTAGCCGGCGTCGACGAAGTGCACGCCGCCGCTCACCAGGCGCCCGGCATCCGACACCAGGAAGGCGGTCAGTGCGCCGATGTCCTCGGGGGTGACGAGGGCGTGCATCGGCGAGCGCTCGACCGCGGCCGCCATCAGGCCGTCGAAACCGGCGATGCCGGAAGCGGCGCGCGTCATCAGCGGGCCGGGCGAGACCGCGTTCACGCGGATGCCCTTGGGGCCGAGTTCGGCCGCCATGTACCGGGTCGCGGCCTCGAGCGCGGCCTTGCACAGGCCCATCACGCCGTAGTTGGGGATGACCTTCTCCGAGCCGAGGTAGGTCATCGTGATCAGGGCGCCTCCGCCCGCCTTCTCGAGCAGGGGCTCGGCCTTCTTGGCCAGGCGCACGAAGGAGTGCGTGGAGACGTCCATCGCCAGCGCGAAGCCGTCGGCCGAGGTGTCGACCACGCGGCCGTGCAGGTCGTCGCGCTTGGCGAAGGCCATGCTGTGGATCGCGAAGTCGAGCTTGCCGTGGCGCGCCTCGATCTGCGCGAAGGCCTCGTCCATGGTTTCGGGGCGGGTGACGTCGAGCAGGAAGACGTCGTCGACGCCGAGGCGGTTGATGATCGGCTCGATGAAGGCGCGCGTCTTGTCGTTCTGGTAAGTGATCACCAGCTTGGCGCCAGCTTGCGCGCAGGCTTCGGCGACGCCGCTGGAGATGGATTTCTCGTTCGCGATGCCGGTGATGAGACCGACCTTGCCTTGGAGATTGACGATCGGGGTCATGGCGGGGTCCTGAAATTGAGATTAGTGTTGTTGCGCTGCAACGGCAGAGAGCATAGCGCGCATTGCACGACGGAAATGTGATGGTCCGTGATATTCGATACACGGCAGCATGTTGCCAACTACAGTATATTGCGCATTGCAACATCACCCAAACGGCAGTTGTGGTTTCCTCTGCCGGAGCATGGAACATGACACGAAACGCATACATCTTCATGGACTTCGACGGCGTCACCCATCCCTGGGGCGAGGTCGAGGATTTTCGCTGCCTGCCCCACATCGAGGCGGTCGTGCGCGAGTTTCCGGAAGCACGGATCGTGATCGCTTCCGACTGGCGGATGCTGTTCTCGCTGCCCAAGCTGGTGGCACGCTTCTCGGAGGACATCCACGGCCAGATCGCCGGCGCCACGCCGCATCTGCTGCCAAAAACCGGTGCCGAGCTGCACGGCCTGCGCGAGCGTGAGGCGATGGCGTGGTTGCGCCAGCACGGTGCCGATCCCGCTGAAGCGGCCTGGTGCGCGATCGACGACGCGCCGGGCAACTGGCTGTCGCGCTCGCGCCTGCTGCTGACCGATTTCAAGCGCGGATTCACCGCCGAGGATGCCGGCGCGTTGCGGCGCATGTTGCAGGGTTTTCGTGACGGCGTGCGGATCCAGGTCGGGCAGCTCAAGCCCTCGCTATGGGTGCGCGACAGCGCCTGAACAGGGAGGGTCAAAACATGCAGGCAAGCACTGAACCGCTTCCGCCCGATCCGCTTGCGCGCCTTGTCGACGCCGAGACTCAGCGACACGCGGCGCGCCTTGCAGAAGAATGTTTCGCACGCGCATTTCGCCTCAGTGTTGCCGAAGCCGAGGCTGCTCGTGTGCACGGCGTCGACCAGCTGCAGGCCGATCTTGCCGCGTGGGCGGCCCGCGGCGTTGATGACGATGCGCGCGCGCTGCGCCTCGCCTTGCTGGTGAGCGGCTTGGACCAGTGGGGGCTGGCGTGGAGCCGGGCATTCGGCCTGGTGGCGATCCCCGCCCTGAGCGCGCTGCTCGGTGCCTTGCGCAGCGGGCTCGACGCACAGGCCGATGCGCGGTTCTCGCGCCACTTCGAGGCCATCGGTGCCGCAGAGTACAACGCGATTGATTTCAAGGTCGAGCTGCGTCGCGGCTTGCACCTTGCGCTGTGGCACTCGTCGATCGCCAGCCCCAATCGCGACGCAGGCGCTGTTCGGCGCGCTGGCGCGCGAACTGCCGGGCGAATTGCGCGACTTGGTGATGGCGCACTCCGCCCGCGCGGTGCTCGCCTGGCAGCAGGCCGGCCGTGCGCCGCAGCAGGTGCACTGATGGCACTCAGGGCCACCGTCTTCAAGGCGGACATCCAGATTGCCGACATGGATCGGCATCACTACGCCGACTATTCGCTCACGCTCGCTCGCCATCCTTCCGAGACCGACGAGCGCATGATGGTCCGCCTGCTCGCGTTCGCACTGTTCGCCGATCCCCAGCTCGCCTTCGGCAAGGGCTTGTGCGCGGAAGACGAGGCCGACCTGTGGCAGAAGGACCTCACCGGCGTGATCGAGCGCTGGATAGACGTCGGTCAGCCCGAGGACAAGTGGGTCCGCAAGGCCTGCGGACGCGCTCGCGAGGTTGTCGTGCTGGCCTACGGACGTGCGCTCGAGGTGTGGTGGAGCGGGGTGCGCGGACGCCTCGAGCGCCACGACAACCTGCGCGTGTTCGCCCTCGAACGCGAGGCGAGCGCCGAACTCGCGCGCCTGGCCGAGCGCTCGATGCGCTTGCAATTCACCATCCAGGACGGCCACGTGCTGGTCACCAACGGACGCGAGACCGTCTCGCTGGAGCCGCGACGCCTCGAGGTGTGAGCGCCGAGCGGGCACGGGGCGCGGCATCTGGCGCCGGCGGTGTCGGGCCCAGCGTCCGAACTCAGCGTCCGGGCGCGAGCAGGAACGGGATCATCGCGTCGGCGCAGGTGTCCGGGTCTTCCTGCATGAAGCAGTGGCCGCCGGGTATCTCCTGGCAGCCGACGTTGGCCTGGCCCGCCGCCCAGCGCGTGATCGAGCGTGCAGCGAAGGCGAAGGTGGTGCGCCCGCGCAGCGCGAGCACCGGCTGGCGGATGCGCGCGAGCGAGGACCATAGCCGGCGCGGGTAGGAGGCGAAGATCTCGGCTTCGCGGGTCGGCCGGCACTTGAGTTCGACGCCGCCTCCCGGAACGTCACGCAGGGCGTGGTCGATGTAGGCCTGGAAGCAATCCTCGCGCCAGCCGCGGAACACGCCGCGCCCATGCAGGTTGGCGTGCGCTGTGAGGCGATCCGGCCAGTGGTGGCGCCGATTGCGCGCGCCCGCGGCGAGCTTGTTGCGCGAGGCCAGGCCGACCAGGTCGGAGAGCGCCATCATGCCGATCATCGCCGGCGAGAACAGCACCGGATCGAGCAGCACCCCCCGCGCGAAGGTGTGCGGGTGATGCGCCAGCATCAGGCAGGTCAGCACGCTGCCGAAGCTGTGTCCCGCGGCATGCACCGGCACCTGGCCGAACTGCGGCGCATGTGCGAGCCACGCCTCCGCCGCCATCTCCGCGGCATGGTTCCAACCGCGGAAGCGGCCGCCATGGTCGCTGTCGCCATGGCCCTGCACGTCCGAGAGGAAAAGGTCGAAGTGTTCTTCCAGGCGTTTGAGCAGCGGCGAGTAGGTGAGCGAGCTCAATCCGTTGCCGTGCAGGAAGTGGATGACCGGGCGCCCGCTGGGCAGGCTGTGATGGCCGCGCAGCGTGAAGCCGGCAGAAGTGTGGTGGGTCCAGCTGTGGAGCTTCATGTTCCGGAGGCAGGGTGGCCTCGTCGGCATCGACGCGGCAGTGTTCGGTTTCGGGGAACTCACGCAGATGCGGGCGGGGGCGGATCGCCGGCTGCCGCGCCTTCTGCGAACGGGGGGAGAGTCTGCCACGAAAACCAGCCCGTCACGTGCGCGGCGGGCATCGGACGGGCGATGCCGTAGCCCTGGCCCAGACGGCAGCCGAGCGCGATCAGGGCCGCCGCATGGGCTGGGGTCTCGACGCCTTCGGCGATCACTTCGCGGTCGAAGGTGCGGGCGAGCTGGACGACGGCTGCGACGATCGCGCGCGCATCCTTGTCGTCGAGCATGTCGAGCACGAAGCTGCGGTCGATCTTCAGACGATCGACCGGCAACTGGCGCAGGTGGCGCAGCGAAGCGTAACCGGTGCCGAAGTCGTCGAGTGCGATGCGCACACCGAGGCGGCGGCAGGCGTCGAGCACGTCCATCGCCAGGCTCACGTCGTCGAGCGCGGTGGATTCGAGGATCTCGAGTTCGAGCCGCGAGGGCGGGATGTCGGGGTGACGTTCGAGTGCGCTGCGCACGTCGGCGACGAAGCCGGGCATCAGCAGCGGCCGGGCGCCGACGTTGACGCTGACGCTGAGGTCGAGGCCGGCGTCGCGGCAGCGCTCGAGCTGGCCGAGGGCGCTGTCGATCACCCACTGGCCGAGGCGCTTCTCGAGCTCGCTGCCCTCGAGGTCGGGCAGGAACTCGGCCGGAGCCAGCAGCCCCCGGTCGGGATGCTGCCAGCGCAACAAGGCCTCCATGCCGAGCGCACGGCCGTCGATCATGTCGACCTGAGGCTGGTAGTGGAGCACGAACTCCTGCCTGGAAAGGGCTTGCTCGAGGCGGTCGACACGCTGCTTGCGGATGCGCTGCTGGGTCTCGACTTCGGCATCGAAGAACTGGATGCAGTTGCGCCCCCGCTGCTTGGCGCGGTACATCGCCTGGTCGGCGTGGCGCAACAGCGTTTCGGAGTCGGCGTCGTCCTCGGGGAACAGGGTGACCCCGATGCTCGCCGAGACGCTGACCTGATCGCTGGCGAGCTGCAGTGGGGCGCGGATCGCCTCCAGCACGCGCTCGAGCACGCGCTTGCTTTCCATGTCCTCGAGCAGCAGCACGAACTCGTCGCCGCCCAGGCGGGCCACCGTATCGCTCGCGCGCAGGATCGCGTTGAGACGGTCCACGATCGCCACCAGCACCTGGTCGCCGGCTTCGTGCCCGTACTGGTCGTTGATCGGCTTGAAGCCGTCGAGGTCGATCACGCAGACCGCGAGCGGCTTCCGGGTACGGCGCGCATGGGCGATCGCCTGGCGCAGGCGGTCGTCGAGCAGGCGGCGGTTGGGGGCGCCGGTCAGCGGGTCGAAATAGGCGATGCGGTTGAGCTCTTCCTCGTGCTGCTTGAGCCGGCTGATGTCGGAGAACATGGCCAGGTGATGCGTGATCCGGCCCTTCGCGTCGCGCACCCGGCTGATCGAGAGCACCTCGGCGAAGTCGCCGCCGTCCTTGCGCCGGTTCCAGAGCTCGCCCTGCCAGTGGTCGTTCGCCTCGAGCGATTGCCACATCGCGCGGTAGAACTCGCGGCTCTGGCGTCCGGAGTTGAGCATGCCCGGATCGCGGCCGAGGCTCTCCTCGCGGCTGTAGCCGGTGATGCGGCAGAAGGCCGGATTGACGTCGACGATGCGGTTGTCGGCGTCGGTGATCACGATCGCTTCGTAACTCGACGAGAACACGCTCGCCGCCAGGCGCAGCTTATCCTCGCTGGCCTTGCGCCGGCTGATGTCGACTTGCGCGCCGGTGAGCAGCAGCGCCCGGCCGTCGGCGTCGCGGCGGACCGCGAGTGCGCGGTCATGCACCCACACCCAGTGCTCGTCGTGGTGGCGCAGGCGCAGGTCCTGTTCGTAGAACGGGGTCTCGCCGCGAATGTGGCGTTCGAGTTCCTCATCGGCTTCGGCCAGGTCGTCCGGATGCACGCGCGTGCGCCAGCACGAGCGCTCGCCCGTGATGTGCGCGCTCGAATCCAGCCCGAGGATCTGCGCCCAGCGGGCGTCGGCCCGCCATTCGCCGGTTTCGAGGTTCCATTCCCAACTGCCGGCCTGAGTGGCCTCGACGACGTTGCGCAGGTGATGGCGTTCGAGTTCGACCTCGGCCGCGAGCCGTTGGCTGGCGTCGTTGGCGCGCGACAGTGCGAGGTTGCGCTGTGTCAGTCGGACAAGCAGCAGCACGATGGTGACGAGGGCGAGGCTGAGTGCGAACAGCGAGTCCTTGTAGCGCGTCCACACGTCGTTCCAGGTGAATGCGGGGCTGGCGTCGAACGGCGCGACGCGCAGCGTGCGCAGGACTTCCTCGACCGCCGAGTAGTCGGCCGCGATGGTGAATCCGTGGATGCGGGCGGCGCGCGCGGCCGGATGGGCAGCGTCGAGGCTGAGCGCCAGCGCCACGATGCGCCGCACCACCGCCTGATCGGCACGGCTGAGCGCGACCAACGGCCATTCCGGGTACAGCCGGGTCGAGCTGTGCAGCGGAAAGCCGGGCCAGGTCTGCGGGTTGAGCACGCGCAGCGCGGACAGGTCGCGACCTTCCGCGGTGAGTCGCTCGAGCAGGCCGGTGCGCACGAAGCCGGCGTCCACCCTGGCGTCGAGAACCGCGTCGATCACGCTGTCATGGCTCTGGCCGAGGGGGAGGATGCGCAGCGAGGCCGGGTCCGTCCCTGCCGCGTGCAGCTCGAAGGCCTGTGCCGGGTAGGTGCCGAGGAAATTGGCCTGGGTGGTGCCGATCCGCTTGCCGGCGAGGTCGGCGAGGGTCGCAAAACGGCGGTCGGCGGCGCGCACCAGGATCACGCCGCCGAACTCGGTGAGCGGTTGGCCCTCATGTTCGCCGACCAGCGTGGCGATCGCCCCCGACAAGGGGTTCGATGCGCGCAGGGCGATGAAATGAGCCGGGTTGGTGAGCAGCAGGTCGAGCTTGCCTTGCGCGAGTGCGCTGCTCGCCTCGCCGTCGTCGAGTGCGCGCAAGTCGACGTGCACACCATCGAGGCTGGCGTTCAGGTAGTCGATGAAGGGTTGCCAGGCGGCCTCGACCACCGCCTTGGGGCGTGAGGAGTGCACGCCGAAGCTGAGCCGGGTCTCGGCC
>JAKLLJ010000128.1 GCA_023150215.1 Thauera sp.
GAGCAGCCGGCGATGGTGAAGATCGACGCCGAGAACAAGCTGGTCGTGCGTCGCGAGACGATCGAGGAGCTGATCGGCCGCCCCTACGATCTGCAGGAGATGCAGATCCACATGATCACCATGTCTGGCAACCTCGACCAGACCGACGACGAAATGACCCTTTTCTGGAACGCCTGAGAGCCCCAAAGGAGACAACACAATGGACATGCAAGTAGCCAAGAAAAAGCTCGGCCTGAAAGAGCGCTATGCGGTCATGACGCGCGGCCTCGACTGGCAGCCGTCGTACCAGAAGATGGAAGACATCTACCCTTACATCGCCTACGAGGGGATCAAGATCCATGACTGGGACAAGTGGGAAGACCCCTTCCGCCTGACCATGGACGCCTACTGGAAGTACCAGGCCGAGAAGGAGCGCAAGCTGTACTCCGTGCTCGACGCCTACATCCAGAGCAACGGCCACCTCAACGTCACCGATGCGCGCTACCTCAACACCGTCAAGCTGTTCCTGAGTGGCATCAGCCCGCTCGAGTACGTCGCGCACCGCGGCTTCGCCCATGCCGGCCGCCAGTTCCCCGGCCCCGGCCCGCGCGTCGCCTGCCTGATGCAGTCGCTCGACGAGATCCGTCACGCGCAGACCCAGATCCACGCGATCTCGAATTACAACAAGTACTACAACGGCATGCATGACTTCCATCATGCCCACGACCGCGTGTGGTTCCTGTCGGTGCCGAAGAGCTTCTTCGACGACGCCATCACCGCTGGCCCGTTCGAGTTCATGGTCTCGATCGGCTTCTCGTTCGAGTACGTGCTGACCAACCTGCTGTTCGTGCCCTTCGTCTCGGGCGCGGCCTACAACGGCGACATGGGCACGATGACCTTTGGCTTCTCGGCGCAGTCGGACGAGGCGCGCCACATGACGCTCGGCCTCGAGGTGATCAAGTTCATCCTCGAGCAGGACCCCGCCAACGTGCCGATCGTGCAGCGCTGGATCGACAAGTGGACCTGGCGCGGCTATCGCGTGCTGACCCTGGTGGCGATGATGATGGACTACATGCTGCCCAAACGCACGATGAGCTGGAAGGAAGCCTGGGAGGTGTACTTCGAGGAGAACGGCGGTGCGCTGTTCAAGGACCTCGCGCGCTACGGCATCACCATGCCCAAGTGCGCCGAGCAGATCGCGCTCGAGAAGGACCACCTGTCGCATCAGGCCTGGAGCACCTTCTACAACTATGCCGCGGCCGCCAACTTCCACACCTGGATGCCGGACGAGGACGAGATGGCCTGGTTGGCGGCGAAGTATCCGAACAGCTTCAACAAGCACTACCGTCCGCGCTACGAGTTCTGGCGCGAGCAGGCAGCCAAGGGCAACCGCTTCTACAACAAGACGCTGCCCATGCTGTGCCAGACCTGCCAGATCCCGATGATCTTCACCGAGCCGGGCGACCCGACCAAGATCTGCTACCGCGAGGTCGATTACAAGGGCGACAAGTATCACTTCTGCTCCGACCACTGCAAGGAGATCTTCGAGCACGAGCCGGAAAAATATGTCCAAGCCTGGCTGCCGGTGCACCAGATCTACCAGGGCAACTGCTTCCCCGAGGGAACCGACCCGACCGTCGAAGGCTTCGATCCGCTCGCTGCGGTGCTGAAGTACTACAACGTCGAGCATGGCCGCGACAACCTCGACTTCGACATTTCCGAAGACAAGAAGAACTTCGCCGAGTGGCGTGGCCAGGCGACGAAGAACATCTGACCGCGACCGGCCGCGGGTGCCGGTGCACCCGCGGCGATCAAGCGCTAGCAAGGAGACAAGACATGGCTGTTGCCGCTGTTTCGAAATACGAATTCGCCCCCGCCGACTCGCAGGACAAGTTTCACGGTGCCCAGTTGCTCTACATCGGCTGGGAAGACCACCTGCTGTTCTGCGCGCCCTTCGCCTTCCCGTTCCCGCCGACCATGCGCTTCGGTGACGTCGTTGACGGGCCGATGCAGGCCGCCTTCGGCTACCACCCCGACTACGCGCAGATCGACTGGGCGAAGGTGGAGTGGTTCAAGTCGGGCAAGCCGGTCGCGTTCGACTTCGACAAGTCGCTGGCCGAGAACGGCCTCAAGCACAAGGACGTGATTCGCTTCCGCACCCCGGGCCTGAACGGCATCAAGGGTTCTTGCAGCTGACATGCCTGGTGCGCCACGACGCGTCGGCCCGCGGGTGGGTACGTCGTGGCGCGGGACGGAACCGACTCACGGAAATCGAAGATGAGCTACGAGCTGACCATTGAACCCATCGGCCAGACCATCGAGGTCGAAGACGGCCAGACCATCCTGGATGCGGCCCTGCGTGCCGGCATCTGGCTGCCGCACGCCTGTTGTCACGGCCTGTGCGCCACCTGCAAGGTGCAGGTCACCGACGGCGAGGTCGATCACGGCGAGGCCTCCAGCTTCGCGTTGATGGATTTCGAGCGCGACGAAGGCAAGACGCTCGCCTGCTGCGCACGTCTTGAGTCCGACGTGACGATCGAGGCCGAGATTGACGAGGAGCCCGATGCCGAATCGATCCCGGTGCGCGACTTCCCGGGCACCGTGACCCGGATCGAGGCGCTGACCCCGACGATCAAGGCGGTGTTCATCGAAACCGACGAGCCCCTGCACTTCCAGGCCGGGCAGTACATCAACTTCTTCCTCGAAGGCGGCGAATAAAGCCGCGCCTTCTCGCTCGCCAATCCGCCCTCCACCGGGCGTGAGGTCGAGCTCAACATCCGCATCGTCCCCGGCGGGCGTGGCACCACCTGGGTTCACGAGCAATTGAAGGTGGGCGAGCGTGTGCGCCTGTCCGGCCCTTACGGCCGCTTCTTCGTGCGCAAGTCGGCGCCCGAGGCGCTGCTCTTCATGGCGGGCGGCTCCGGGCTGTCCAGTCCGCGCTCGATGATCCTCGACCTGCTCGAAGCCGGCGACACCCGGCCGATGACCCTGGTCTATGGCCAGCGCAACCGTAGCGAGCTTTACTACCACGACGAGTTTCTCGCCCTCGCCGAGCAGTATCCGAACTTCAGCTACGTGCCGGCGCTCTCGGACGAGGCGGCGGAGTCTGGCTGGACGGGCTTCCGTGGCTATGTACACGAGGCCGCGACGGCGCATTTCGACAACGACTTCCGCGACCACAAGGCCTACCTGTGCGGCCCGCCGCTGATGATCGACGCGTGCATCACTGCGCTCATGCAGGGCCGCCTGTTCGAGCGCGACATCTATATGGAAAAGTTCTTCTCCGCGGCAGATGTGCAGCAAGTGCGCAGCCCGCTTTTCAAGAAAATTTGATTGTTGTTATTAAATGTCGAGATTGTAAATTTATTCATTGAAATCTCGATAAAATTTGCGCGTTTCACACCATCGTTTTCCAACCCACCCGAGCCGGAATATACCGGCCGGGTCTTGCAGGAGGAGCATTCACATGGCCATGACTGGCGTACTGCGTCCGGGACATATCTCGCTGCGCGTCCTCGACCTCGAAGAAGGGGTCAATTTCTACAAAAACACGCTCGGTCTCGTCGAGACCGGGCGCGACGCCCAGGGCCGGGTCTACTTCAAGGCCTGGGACGAGCGCGAGCACAACAGCGTGCTGATCCGCCAGGCGGATTCGGCCGGGGTGGATTTCTTCGCCTTCAAGGTTGCCGACAAGGCCACGCTCGACAAGCTCGACGGCGACCTGCAGGCCTTCGGCCTCAAGACCGAGCGCATTCCTGCCGGCGAGATGCTCGAGACCGGCGAGCGCGTGCGTTTCGAAGTGCCCTCGGGCCACTTGATCGAGCTCTACGCCGAGAAGACCGACGTCGGCAACGGGCAGTCCTATGTCAACCCGGACCCCTGGGTTCCCGATGCCGAACGCGGCATCGCGCCGACGCGCATGGACCACTGCCTGCTCTACGGTCCGGACATCGAGAAGGTGCAGGAAATCTTCGAGAAGGTGCTCGGCTTCTACCTCGTCGAGCACGTGGTCATGGAAGACGGCAAGACCGACCTGGCGATCTGGCTGTCGTGCTCCACCAAGGCGCACGACATCGCCTTCGTGCGTCACCCGGAGCCGGGCAAGCTGCACCACATCTCGTTCAAGCTCGACAGCTGGGAAAAGGTGCTGCGCGCGGCCGACATCATGTCGATGAACCGCATCTCGATCGACATCGGCCCCACCCGCCACGGCATCACCCGCGGCACCACGATCTACGCCTTCGATCCCTCGGGTAACCGCTTCGAGACTTTCTGCGGCGGCTACGACACCTATCCCGACTACAAGTCGGTGAAGTGGACCTGGGACGAGGTCGGCGCGGGCATCTTCTACCACGACCGCAAGCTTAACGAGCGCTTCCTGTCCGTCGTTTCCTGAGTCCTGCGCGCTCGTCTTTGCCGGTTGGTGCCGCAAAGCATACGGGTCACCGCTGGTCGGTGGCCCGTATGCGTGGCAACGTGGGGGGGTCAGCGCCGGCTGGTGCCGTCGAGGAAGTCGGTCGGCATATGCCGAACCGAGTCGAGCGTGCGCAGGATGTGTTCGGTGAGGATCGCGGTGGCGCGCTCGGCGTCGCGCGCGAGCGTGGAATCGAACAGGGCCTGATGCTCGGCATGGACGTCCCGAGCCACCGGTTGCCGAAACAGGCTGATGCGGCGGTAGCGCTCGGACTGCTGGTAGAGGATGTTCTGGAAATGGCGGATCCAGCGCGAGGGGCTGGCAGCGATCAGTGCGTCGTGGAAGTTGCGGTTGCGCTTCTCCCACTCGTCGGCCGCTTCGCTGTCATGGTCGGAGAGTTTTTGCTCGGCGCGCGACAGGCGGTGGAAGGCCGCCACCACCGAGGCTTCCCAGTCCTCGCCACCGAGCGCGATCGACTGCCGCAGCGCTTCGGTCTCGAGCAGGATGCGGGTGCGGGTGATGTCCTCGAAGTCCTCGATCGAGATCGGCGCGACGCGAAAGCCGCGCTGCCCCTGGGCCACGACCAGCGCATCGGTCACCAGCAGCAGCAAGGCCTCGCGCAGGGTGCCGGCGCCTACGTCGTACTGGTCCTTGAGATGCTCGACGCGCAACTTCTCGCCCGGCGGATGCACGCCTTCGATGATGTCGCGGCGCAAGCGCTGGTAGGCGCCCTCGACCAGCGTTTTCGGTTCGGCGCTTGCCGGGGCTTGCGACAGTACGGCTTCGCTCATGATGGTTTGCTAATGTGGAGATTGTGCTGAGATTTTAGCCGACCAGAGCAGATTTCGCTGTGTGAATAAATCTCGAGAAAAAATATTGACGTCGATAAAAGCCTGCATTAACGTCCGCGTTTAGTTGCGAATGAGCCTCAGCACAGGAGTCACCGATATGCAAGTTGCAGTCCATCAGGCCACGATCAGTTGGGAGGCCGCACACGCCGCGGTCGAGGCTGCGGTCAGGGAAGCGCTGTCGATCGGCGTGCGCATCAACGTTGCCGTTGCCGACGCCTCCGGCAACCTGGTGGCTTTCCTGCGCATGCCCGGCGCCTTCCCGCAGTCGATCTCGATCGCCATCGACAAGGCGCACACCGCCGGCGGCTTCGGCTTTCCGAGCGGTGACTGGATGAAGGTATGCGCCGACAACGAGGGCATGAAGCTGGGCTTCTCGGTGCGTCCCGGCCTAGTCGTGTTCGGCGGTGGGCTGCCGATCCGCGTTGGTGGCGAGCTGGTCGGCGGCATCGGCGTGTCGGGGGCCTCCGAGGAGCAGGACAGCGACTGTGCTCGCGCCGGCCTGCGCGCGATCGGCGCCGACGCCGCCTGAACCTCGCCCAGCCATGACGATTGCAGCCGTGCGGCGGGCCGCTCCCCTCCCTCTCCCCGGATTGCCGCGCGGCCTGCATTCACGCCCAGGACCCCACCCCAAAGGAAGGAAGACATGAACAAGATCAAATGCGCCCTGATCGGCCCCGGCAACATCGGCACCGACCTGCTCTACAAGCTCAAGCGCAGCCCGGTGCTGGAGCCGGTGTGGATGGTCGGCATCGATGCCACCTCCGAAGGCCTTGCCCGTGCCCGCGAGCTCGGCCTCAAGACCACCGCCGACGGCGTCGACGGCCTGCTGCCGCATGTGAAGGCCGACGGCGTGCAGATCGCCTTCGACGCCACCTCGGCCTATGTGCACGCCGAGAACAGCCGCAAGCTCAACGAGCTCGGCGTGCTGATGATCGACCTCACCCCGGCTGCCATCGGCCCCTTCTGCGTGCCGCCGGTCAACCTGGTCGAGCACGTCGGCAAGGGCGAGATGAACGTCAACATGGTCACCTGCGGCGGCCAGGCCACGATCCCGATGGTCGCGGCGGTGTCGCGCGTGCAGCCGGTGGCCTACGGCGAGATCGTCGCCACCGTGTCGAGCAAATCCGCCGGCCCCGGCACGCGCAAGAACATCGACGAATTCACCCGCACCACCGCGGGCGCGGTCGAGAAGGTCGGCGGCGCCAGGAAGGGCAAGGCCATCATCATCCTCAACCCGGCCGAGCCGCCCTTGATCATGCGCGACACGGTGCACTGCCTCACCGAGAGCGAGCCCGACCAGGACAAGATCACCGCGTCGATCCACGCCATGATCAAGGAAGTGCAGAAGTACGTGCCCGGCTACCGCCTGGTCAATGGCCCGGTGTTCGACGGCAAGCGCGTCTCGGTCTACTTGGAAGTGGAAGGCCTGGGCGACTACCTGCCCAAGTACGCCGGCAACCTCGACATCATGACCGCGGCAGGCGCGCGCACTGCCGAGATGTTCGCCGAGGAGATCCTCGCCGGGCGTCTCAAGCTCGAATCCAACCGCGCCGTGATGACGGCCTGAAGCAGGAGATAGCACCATGGAACTTCGCGGCAAGAAGATCACCGTCCACGACATGACCCTGCGCGACGGCATGCACCCCAAGCGCCACCTGATGACGCTCGAGCAGATGAAGTCGATCGCCACCGGGCTCGATGCGGCGGGCGTGCCGCTGATCGAGGTCACCCACGGCGACGGCCTCGGCGGCAGCTCGGTGAACTACGGCTTCCCGGCGCACAGCGACGAGGAATACCTCGGCACCGTGATCCCGCTGATGAAGCAGGCCAAGGTGTCGGCGCTGCTGCTGCCGGGCATCGGCACCGTCGACCACCTCAAGATGGCGCACGAGCTCGGCGTGTCGACCATCCGCGTCGCCACCCACTGCACCGAGGCCGACGTCTCCGAGCAGCACATCGGCATGGCCCGCAAGCTCGGCATGGACACCGTCGGCTTCCTGATGATGGCGCACATGAACAGCCCCGAAGGCCTGGTCACGCAAGCCAAGCTGATGGAGAGCTACGGTGCCAACTGCATCTACGTCACCGACTCCGCCGGCCACCTGCTGCCCGATACGGTCAAGGCACGCCTGTCCGCGGTGCGTGACGCCCTGAAGCCCGAGACCGAGCTCGGCTTCCACGGCCACCACAACCTCGCCATGGGCGTGGCCAACAGCCTGGCCGCGCTCGAAGTCGGTGCCACCCGCATCGACGCCGCCGCCGCGGGCCTGGGCGCCGGTGCGGGCAACACCCCGCTGGAAGTCTTCATCGCGGTGTGCGACCTGATGGGCATCGAGACCGGCGTGGACGTGTTCAAGATCCAGGACGTGGCCGAAGACCTGGTGGTGCCGATCATGGACTTCCCGATCCGCATCGACCGCGACGCGCTCACGCTCGGCTACGCCGGGGTGTATGGCTCCTTCCTGCTGTTTGCCAAGCGTGCCGAGAAGAAGTACGGCGTGCCGGCACGCGAGATCCTCGTCGAGATGGGCCGCCGCGGCATGGTCGGCGGCCAGGAAGACATGATCGAGGACACGGCGCTGAACCTCGCCCGTGCGAAGGGGCTGGCGGCCTGACGAGCGCCGGCCGCGTTCCCGACGGGCGCGGAGTGCAAGGCAATGGCGTCCTGCGAACAGGCAGGGCGCCGTCTTTTCGATGACAAGGAGGGGCATAAGATGCCGTTGGCTGAAATCACCATGATCGAAGGCCGTACCGAAGACCAGAAGCGCGCCGTGATCGAGAAGGTCACCCAGGCGCTCGTCGAGGCCGTGGGAGCGCCGATCCAGACCGTCCGGGTCGTCATCCGCGAAGTGCCGAAGACGAACTGGGGCATCGGCGGCGTTTCCGCAAAGGACCTGGGGCGCTGAGGCGTCCTTGGTCGACCGACACCGCAAGCGGCCCGCAGAGACCGCCGACGACAGAACAGCAAACCGACGTAAAACCACAATCATCAAGGAGGAGTCATGGAATTGAAGTTCGGCAAACTCGCGACCGCGTTGGCGCTCGCAACCCTGGCCATCGGCAGCGTTCAGGCGAAGGAAGGCGGCGACCAGTATCCCAACGGCGCGGAGACCTGGCTTGGCGGAGCGGTGCCGCCCCCGGGCAACTACTTCCTCAACTACTTCGGTTACTACAGCGGGGATCTCGTCGACGGCAGCGGCAAGAAGGTCGCTGGCGCCGGCGTGGACGCGTGGTTCAACGCCTTCCGCTTCGTGCATACGAGCGAGCACAAGATCCTGGGCGGCAACTGGGGCTGGCACCTCATCGTGCCGCTGGTGCATCAGGATGTGGCGCTTGGTGCGGGCTCGAAGTCGAAGTTCGGGCTTGGCGACATCACCATCGACCCCTTCATC
>JAKLLJ010000129.1 GCA_023150215.1 Thauera sp.
CAGCGCGGTGCCCGGCGGTTGGTGCCAGCCATGCAGCCGAGCCAGGGGTTGACCTGTTCGGTGAGCGCCGGCGGCAGGCCACGGGCCTCGGCATCGGCCCAGTAGAAGGACACGCGAAAGGTGGCGCAGCAGGCGCCGCAGGCCTGGCAGGGGTTGGCAGAGGCAGGAGTGCTGGGCATGGGGGCTGGAAGGCGCGCGTCGGCGCGGCTGTCAGGATTTCTTACAGTGATCGTTTGTGCGACCCGATTTTCCGGAATTTCTGTAAGAAAAACAATTTTCTAGCGATTGTGGAGGGGGTGATCTTCCCCGACCGCGGCGCGGCGATCGTGGTCAATGCGCGCTTCCAGGTCGTGCGCGAGCTGCTCGATATCCGCGACGAGGACATCTTCGAACACCATCCGCCGGCCTTGCTCGAGTGCTTCCTGCTGCTGCAACAGCGCTCCGAGCTCAAGGGCATGACCGCGCGCACGTTGCGTGCGCTGTGGATCAACCGCAACCGGGTCAATGCCGCCTTCCGCGCAAACCCCGCCAACCGCGCCTTGTTCCTGCAGGTCCTGCAGCAGAAACGCGGCATCGTGCGCGTGTTCCGCAAGATGAACGAGTACGGCATCCTGTCGCGCTACATCCCGGCGTGGCGGCGGATCGTCGGCCAGATGCAGCACGACCTCTTCCACGTCTACACGGTAGATCAGCACATCCTGATGGTGTTGCGCAACATCCGGCGCTTCACGATGGGCGAGCATGCCCACGAGTATCCGCTGATGACGCGGCTGATCATGGCCTTCGAACGCCACTGGCTGCTCTACGTCGCCGCCCTGTTCCACGACATCGCCAAGGGCCGCGGCGGCGATCACTCGACGCTGGGCATGGTCGATGCCCGCGAGTTCTGCACCCAGCACGGGCTCGACGCCGCCGACGGCGCGCTGGTGGTGTGGCTGGTCGAGCATCACCTGACGATGTCGCGCGTGGCGCAGAAGGAAGACACCTCCGACCCGGAGGTGATCCAGCACTTCGCCGAGGTGGTCGGCAACGAGCGCCGGCTGATCGCGCTCTACCTGCTCACCCATGCCGACATCCGCGGCACCAGTCCGAAAGTATGGAACGGCTGGAAGGGCAAGCTGCTCGAAGACCTGTTTTTCGCCACCCAGCGCCTGCTGCGCGGGGCCACCCCGCAGGAGGCGCTGGGCCTCGACGGGCGCCTCGAGGATGCGCGCCGCCAGCTGCGTTTCCACGGCCTGCGCCCGGGCGTCGAGGACGATTTGTGGTCCAAGCTCGATCCGGTGTATTTCATGCGCCATTCGGCCGAGGAGATCGCCTGGCACACGCGTGTGCTCTATTACCGCAGCACGACCGACGAGGCGGTGGTCAAGGCACGCGTCGCCGAGGACGAGGACGGCGTGCAGGTGATGGTCTTCACCCGCGACCAGAAGGACCTCTTCGTGCACCTCACCGGCTTCTTCGGCCGCATGGGCTTCACCATTCTCGATGCGAAGGTGCACACCACCCGTCACGGTTACGCGCTCGACAGCTTCATGCTGCAGGATCCCGGTCAGCAAGCCGCCTACCGCGACATCGTGACCCTGATCGAGCACGAGCTGTGCGCGCGGCTGCAGAAGACGGGCGTGCCCGAACGGCCGACGCGTGGACGCATGTCGCGCCACGTCAAGCACTTCCCGATCAGCCCCGAGGTGAGCATTCGTCCCGACGAGGCCGGTCGCCACCACGTGCTGTCGCTCACTGCCGCCGACCGCCCCGGCCTGCTCTACGACGTCGCCACCGTGCTCGCCGACCACGGCATCCGCCTGCACACCGCGAAGATCGCCACTCTCGGCGAGCGCGTCGAAGACACCTTCCTGCTCACCGGACAGGTGTTGAACCAGGACGCGCAGGTGCTGAAGATCGAGCGCGAACTGCTGGAGCGGCTGCAGGTATAGCGCGCTTCTCGTCGCTGCCGCCGCACCGTCGCGGGTTCGCGCCTTCCGGCGCTCCTACAGGAACCCACGTTAGCGGTGCGCTTTGTAGGAGCGGCGGAAGCCGCGAAAGCTGCCGCACAGCACGAACCGCCGCCGCGCCGCCATCGCCTGTTCGCGCCTTCCGGCGCTCCTACAGGAACCCGCGCTATGGGAGCGCCCTGCAGGAGCGGCGGAAGCCGCGAAAGCGGCCTCGCGAGCACGCACGAGCGCCCGCTCTCAACAACAATGCTTGCGACTCGGCTCGCTGCCCCGGAACGACCGGTCGCAGGCTGCCGACGCTCAGTGCCCCTTGCCCGCCAGGCGATCCATCGCCGCGTAGAGCAGCCCGGAGAACAGGAAGGCGATATGGATGCCCACCATCCAGCCGAGCTGGCGATCGGTGAGGTTGTGCGCGTTCATGAACGCCTTCAGCAGTTCGATCCCCGAGATCGCCACGATCGAGCCGATCAGCTTGAGCTTGAGGTCGGAAAAGCCAATGTGCCCCATCCACTCCGGGCGATCCTGGTGCGAGTGCAGGTCATCCATCTTGGAGACGAAATTCTCGTAGCCGCTGAAAATGATGATCACCAGCAGGTTCATGATCAGCGCCACATCGACCAGCGACAGCACGCCGATGATCAGCTCCCCGCCCGAGGCCGTCCAGATCTGGGAGAACAGGCCAAAGAGCTCCTTGGCGAACTTCACCAGCAGCAGCACCATCGCCAGCACGAGGCCGAAGTACACCGGCGCCATCAGCCAACGGCTGCTGAACAACACGTGCTCGAAGGCGGATTCAAGACGTTTCATGGTTGCAGCCTCAAACCTTGCACAGACACTCGAGCACCTTGCGCACCCGCAGCATGGATTGCTGCAGCACGACCTCGATGTCGCCGAAGTGGATGCCATGCGCGCTCGCCGAGCGCCCGGCAGCGTAATTGACCACCACGCCGATCGCCGCGTAGGGGAGCTCGAGCTCCCGCGCCAGCGCGGCCTCCGGCATGCCGGTCATGCCCACGATGTCGCAACCATCACGCTCCAGACGGTCGATCTCCGCTGCCGTCTCCAGGCGCGGCCCCTGCGTGCTCGCATACACGCCGCCGTCCATTGCACATTCGCCCGCCTTGCCGATCGCGGCGAGCAGCCGGCAGCGCAGCGTTTCGTCATAGGGTGCGGTGAAGTCGATGTGACGCACCGCCGTGTCACCGCCTTCGAAGAAGGTGCTGGCGCGGCCCCAGGTGTAGTCGATGATCTGATCCGGCACGATCAGCGAACCCGGTGCGAGCTCGGCGCGAATGCCGCCCACCGAAGCGACCGAAACGATGCCGGTGACCTTGGCCTGCTTGAGCGCCCAGATGTTGGCGCGGTAATTCACCAGATGGGGTGGAATCGTGTGGCCGTAGCCGTGGCGTGCGAGAAACACCACCTGCTCGTCACACACGCGACCGTAAGCCAGCGCCCCGGACGGCTCGCCGTAGGGCGTGCGCGCGACCTCGCGGCGCTCGATCTCCATGTTGGACAGCTGGGTAAGTCCGCTGCCGCCGATGATCGCAAGCATGATGAAGACCTCTGATGGCTGGGCGCGCGATTCTAGCATGCACCCCGGGATCCTCGAGAAATCCATGCTGCGCCGCCGCAGGGCGTGCTAGAATCCGAGCCCTTTCAAAGACTTCGCCGGCCCTCCTCCATGTCCCGCGCCATCCGCAACATCGCCATCATCGCCCACGTCGACCACGGCAAGACCACCCTCGTCGACCAACTGCTGCGCCAGTCCGGCACCTTCCGCGAAAACCAGCAGGTCGCCGAACGGGTCATGGACTCGGGGGACATCGAAAAGGAACGCGGCATCACGATCCTGTCGAAGAACTGCGCCATCCAGTACGGCGACACCCACATCAACATCGTCGACACTCCGGGCCACGCCGACTTCGGCGGCGAGGTCGAGCGCGTGCTGTCGATGGTCGACAGCGTGCTGCTGCTGGTCGATGCGGTCGAAGGGCCGATGCCGCAGACCCGCTTCGTGACCCGCAAGGCGCTCGCGCTGGGCCTCAAGCCGATCGTCGTCATCAACAAGATCGATCGCCCGGGCGCGCGTCCGGACTGGGTGATCAACCACACCTTCGACCTCTTCGACAAGCTCGGCGCCACCGAAGAGCAGCTCGACTTCCCGGTGATCTACGCCTCGGGCCTGAACGGCTTCGCGGTGATCAACGAGGGCGACGAGCGCACCGACATGCGCCCGCTGTTCGAAGCCATCCTCGAGCACGTGCCCGCACCCGAAGTGGACGCCGACGGTCCGCTGCAGATCCAGGTCTGCTCGCTCGACTACTCGACCTACATGGGCCAGCTCGGCATCGGTCGCATCAAGCGTGGCCGCGTGCGTCCGAACCAGGAAGTCGTCGTCATGTACGGCGAGGAAAACCGTGGCAAGGGCAAGGTCAGCCAGATCCTCACCTTCGAAGGCCTGGAACGCAAACCGTCTGAATTGGCCGAGGCCGGCGACATCGTGCTGATCGCGGGCATCCAGCAGGTCAACATCGGCGTCACCCTGTGCGACCCGGAGTGTCTGGAAGGCATGAAGCCGATCGCGGTGGACGAGCCCACGCTGACCATGAACTTCATGGTGAACACCTCGCCGCTGGCCGGTCGCGAGGGCAAGTACGTCACCAGCCGCCAGATCCGCGAGCGCCTGGAAAAGGAACTGCTCAAGAACGTCGCCCTGCGCGTCAATTACACCGGCGACTCGGACGTGTTCGAGGTCTCCGGTCGTGGCGAACTCCACCTCACCATCCTGCTCGAGAACATGCGCCGCGAGGGCTACGAGCTGGCGGTGGGACGCCCGCGCGTGGTGTACAAGGAAATCGACGGCGTGAAGTGCGAGCCGTACGAGATGCTCACCGTCGACGTCGAGGAAGACCACCAGGGCAGCGTCATGGAAGAGCTCGGCCGTCGCCGTGGCGAACTCCAGGACATGCAGCCGGACGGCAGGGGCCGCGTGCGCCTCGAATACCGCATCCCGGCTCGCGGCCTGATCGGCTTCCAGGGCGAGTTCCTCACCATGACGCGCGGCACCGGCCTCGCCAGCCACGTCTTCGACGACTACGGCCCGATGGCCGGCGCCATGGCCGAGCGCCGCAACGGCGTGCTGATCTCGCAGAACGACGGCGACGCGGTGGCCTACGCGCTGTGGAACCTGCAGGACCGTGGCCGCATGTTCGTCAGCCCGGGCGAGGCGCTGTACGAAGGCATGATCATCGGCATCCACACCCGCGACAACGACCTCGTGGTCAACCCGATCAAGGGCAAGCAGCTCACCAACGTGCGCGCCTCGGGTACCGACGAAGCCGTGCGCCTGATCACGCCGATCCAGCTCACCCTGGAATCTGCGATCGAGTTCATCGCCGACGACGAGCTGGTCGAAATCACGCCCAAGAACATCCGTCTGCGCAAGCGTCACCTGAAGGAAACCGACCGCAAGCGCGCTGCCAAGGCCGACGCGTCCTGATCTCAGGCCGCTCGAACGAAAGACGCCCCGCCGGTTCTGCCCGCGGGGCGTCTTGCCATCCGGGCGCTTGCCACAAACGCAGCGCACGGTTTGCAAATGCCCGCTTTCCTGCTATCACGGAAGTACCACAAATGAATGGAGCGCGCGCCGCGGACACGCGGTAATGCGCGCCCAGAACCGACAGAGAGCTTCGCTGCGCAAAGCGCAGAGCGCGGGTGCAGTTGTGCCCGACGATCTGCACAGCGCGTCCCTGCGGGTGTCCGCTTCGGATGCCTTCGTCCCTGCCGATCCGACAGAGCAGGAGAACGAACATGATGCGTCCATCATCGCAGGTGCTGTTGGCGGCCCTTGTCTTCATCGCCGCCATGCTCGCGCCGCCCCTTCCCCTGGCAATCGCTGATGCGCCCGCCGCCTCGCCCGCGTCGACGCCGGCAAGAATTCATGCCCAGGACCTCCCATATTACGAGGCTTGCGCGCGGGAAGGCTTGAACGAGTCCGAATGCGCCGGACGGCTGATCTGGTTCAAGGCCACTGCCGGCAACGAGCGCTTCCATACCTACGTGTTCCAGCAACGGGTGGGCGTGCTGATCGACTGGTTCCGCGTGCTGCGCAGCGACGAGCGCGGCGACCGCTTCCGCGCCTGGGGCATCATCAACGATCCGGCCTGCTGCGTGCCCGGCAGCCCCGACTGCCCGGCAAAAAGTGCGGACGAAACCTACGGGCTCGACTGGTGCCCGGGCGACGCGGAACTCCTCCAGTATGTCGGCCGCAAGGACTACCGCGATCCGGCCTGCGACTTCCGCGATGCGCCGTTGAAGCATGGCGATGCGCATGGTCCCGCCGACCAGCGCCACGACGCCTGCGACCTGCGCTTCGGCACCTCGACCGGCGCCCTCGGCATCCGCAAGTTCCCGAATCCGCGCTTCGACCGCAACGCGTGGTTGAAGCTCAACGGCAGCACGGGCACCTGGGAAGGCTATAACCGGCCGATCGCTGCCGCCGGCGGGCGCGCCGAGGCGGCCCGCTCCCATCTTCAGGACGGCGCGATCGAGCCGCCCTTCCTGATCGGCACGTCCTGCGGCGCCTGCCACATCGCCTTCGATCCACTGAACCCGCCGGCCGACCCGGCGCGCCCGGCGTGGGAAAACATCAAGGGGCTGGTCGGCAACCAATACACCCGCGTCTCCGAGATCATGGTTTCGGGCATGGCATCGAACACGCTCGAATGGCAGATGTTCGCCCACGCCAGGCCGGGTACCAGCGACACCTCGGCGATTCCGACCGACCAGGTCAACAATCCCGGCACGATCAACGCGCTCATCAATCTCGCCAGGCGTCCGACCTTCGCCAACGAATCCGTGATCAAGTGGCGCAAGACGGCCTCCTGTGCCAAAGGCACGGACGAAGCAAAGTGCTGGTGCGAGCCCGGCCGCAACGGCAAGTGTTGGGAGAAGTCCCTGCAAAAGGAAGCCGTGCACCACATCCTGAAAGGCGGTGAAGACTCCATCGGTGCGCTTGAAGCCATCCAGCGCGTCTACTTCAACATCGGCTCGTGTTCGGAGCAGTGCTGGGTGAATCACCTCACGGACCTGCGCCAGCTCGATCCGCAGCAGCGCGGCTTCGGCCAGACACCCTTCGATATCGGCCAGTGCCGACGCGACTGCCCCAACTTCCGTGCGGTCGAAGACCGTCTGGCAAACATTCTCGACTTCTTCATGTCGGCCGAGGGCAAGGCTACCGATCTGCGCGATGCGCGCGCGAACGCGCTGCGCGCGGCCAGCCCCGCCGCGCGCTACACCGACCAGGACCTGATCGCGGATCTCGAACGTGAATTCGGCGCGGGTGCGGTCGCCCGCGGCCGCGAAGTGTTCGCCAACGGCTGCGCGCGCTGTCACTCCAGCCAGCCCGAGGCCGCGATGGGCCAGCTTGCCGGCCTCGACTTCCACAAGCTCGACCTCAAGACCGGGCTGCGCGAGGACTGGCTGGGCAACGACGGTCCCAGCGCAGTGTCCGAGGTCGGCACCTTCCGCTGCCGCGCCTTGCATTCAAACCACATGGTGGGCCATGTCTGGCAGGAGTACGGCTCCGAAACCCTGCGCGCACAGCCGCCCGACCCGAACGTGAAGGAACCCGGCGACGGTGGTCGCGGCTACTACCGCAATATCTCGCTGCTCAACCTGTGGGCGCACGCCCCCTTCCTGCACAACAACGCACTCGGGCCCGAGCTCTGCGGCAAGCCGCGGAACGCTGCCAACGATTTCTACGCCCACCGTCCGCGCTACGTCGACGCGAGCAAGGTCAAGCTGCTGCCCGCCGAACGCCAGCCCGCCTGCTTCGAGTACGACCCGAGCGTCGAAGGGCGATTCAAGCTGTACACGCTGTCGATGCAGGCGCTGCTCAATCCCGCGCAACGCATCCCGAAGGTGACCCTGCTCAACGAGGATGTGACCCTGCGCGTCGGCCCCCGGCTATGGGACGGCACCGACAAGGAACGCTTGCTCGGGTTCGAGCTGACGATCCCGAGCGAGATCGACGGTCGCGGCGTGTCCGCCGGCACGCTGGGCAATTTCCAGCACAAGGCCTTCATCGTCGACCTCGTGCGCGCCAGGACCGCAGCCGACGAGCTCGAGCGCAGCCTTGCCGCGCGCCTGGGCAAGGAGAGCGGCCGCAAGGTGCTTGCCGACCTCAAGGCAATCGCCCGGGAAGTGACCGGCAAGCCGAACGGCCTGGTCGAGGCGCTGCGCACACGCCCCTACCTGATCAAGAAGGTGTACAGCAGTTGCACCGCCGAAGTGGAGAACGAGGGCCACCGCTTCGGCGAGGACTTGTCCGAGGCCGACAAGAACGCGCTGATTGCCTTCCTCGCCACGCTTTGAGCACGGGGGACTTCATCATGACAAGGATCTCGCACTGGCCATGCAGGGCAATGGCCGCCTGCATGCTCGCCGCCGTCACGCTTTCCGGGTGCGGCCTGTTTGATGACGACGAGGATCCGCCGCAGATCGTCTTCGCCCCGCATGCCGAAGGCCATGCCGGCAAGCCCGACTTCGCCGCCCTCGAACATCGCCATCCGCTGTCGACCGCC
>JAKLLJ010000012.1 GCA_023150215.1 Thauera sp.
GAGCTCGACGACCCGCAGCTGCGCGAATTCACCGACGTCATCATCGCCGAGGCCGATCGCCTGCAGGACCTGATGAACCGCCTGCTCAGCTCGCACTGCATGATGCGGCCCGCCACGCTCAACATCCACGACGTGCTCGAGCGCGCCGGCCGCCTGATCGCCGCCGAGTTCCCGGCGATCGAAATTCGCCGCGACTACGACCTCAGCCTGCCCGAGCTCACCGCCGACCGCGAGCAGCTCATCCAGGCGGTGCTGAACATCGTGCGCAACGCGGCGCAGGCGCTCGAGGGCCGCGGCGAGATCCGCCTGCGCACCCGGATCGCACGCCAGGTCACCCTGGCCAAGCGGCGCTACAAGCTGGCACTGGAATTGCATGTGATCGACAACGGCCCCGGCATTCCGGCGGAGATCCGCGACCGGATCTTCTATCCGCTGGTCTCGGGGCGCGAAGGCGGCAGCGGGCTGGGCCTGTCGCTGGCGCAGAGTTTCATCGAACAACACCAAGGCATGATCGAGGTGGACAGCCGCCCGGGGCGCACCTGCTTCACGATCCTGCTGCCGATTACCGAGCGCGCCTGAGCGCACCACAATAGTGCATAGACCATGAACACCGTCTGGATCATCGACGACGACCGCTCCATCCGCTGGGTGCTGGAAAAAGCCCTCGGCCGCGAGGGCATCGACCATGCCAGCTTCAGCTCGGCGAGCGACGCGCTCGCCGAGCTCGAACGCACACCGCAGCCGCCCGCAGCCCTCCTGTCGGACATCCGCATGCCCGGCGAGTCGGGCCTCGACCTGCTGCAGAAGGTGAAGGAGCGCCACCCCCAGCTGCCGGTGATCATCATGACTGCTTACTCCGACCTGGACAGCGCAGTCGCGGCATTCCAGGGCGGCGCCTTCGAATACCTGCCCAAACCGTTCGACGTAGACCAGGCGGTCGCACTGGTTCGCCGCGCGCTGGAGCAGGGCGCGCACCAGAATGGTGCCGCCGAGGAGACCTCGCTCGCGCCCGAGATCCTCGGCCAGGCGCCGGCAATGCAGGAAGTCTTCCGTGCCATCGGCCGGCTGGCACACTCGCACGCCACCGTGCTGATCAACGGCGAGTCCGGCAGCGGCAAGGAGCTGGTCGCGCGCGCGCTGCACCGCCACAGCCCGCGCCGCGATGCGCCCTTCATCGCCATCAACACCGCGGCGATCCCGCGCGACCTGCTCGAATCCGAACTGTTCGGCCACGAGCGTGGCGCCTTTACCGGTGCCGCCACCCAGCGCCGCGGCCGCTTCGAGCAGGCCGACGGCGGCACCCTGTTCCTCGACGAGATCGGCGACATGCCGGCCGAGCTGCAGACGCGGCTGCTGCGCGTGCTCTCCGACGGTCATTTCTACCGCGTCGGCGGCCAGCAGCCGATCCGTGCCAACGTGCGGGTGATCGCCGCCACCCACCAGGACCTGGAGGAGCGCGTGCGCCAGGGCCTGTTCCGCGAGGACCTCTTCCACCGCCTCAACGTCATCCGCCTGCGCCTGCCGCCGCTGCGCGAGCGCCACGAGGACATCCCGCTGCTGGTGCGCCACTTCCTGCAGAAGAGCGCGCAGGAACTCGGCGTCGAGCGCAAGCGCATCTCCGCGGCAACCCTCGAATACCTGCAAAGCCAGGCCTTTCCCGGCAACGTCCGCCAGCTCGAGAACCTGTGCCACTGGCTTACCGTGATGGCGCCGGCACAGGTGATCGAGGTCGCCGACCTGCCGCCCGAGATGCGTGAGCAGCCCGGGCGCGAAACGCCGATAAACTGGACCGAAGGCCTGGGTGCCGACGCCGACCGCCTGATCGCCTCGCACCCGGGCGAGGTCTTCGACCGCCTGACCCGGGAGGTCGAGCGCACCCTGATCCGCCGCGCACTGGCCGCCACCGGCGGCCGCCGCATCGAAGCCGCCCAACTCCTCGGCATCGGCCGCAACACGATCAGCCGCAAGATCCAGGAACTGGGGATGGACGAGGAACGTGCAGCGGAGGCCGAGGAGAGCGGACGCTCAGCGCCTTGATCGCCTGATCGCCTGATCGCCTGATCGCCTGATCGCCTGATCGCCTGATCGCCTGATCGCCTGATCGCCTGATCACCTGATCACCGCGATCACCGCGCTGTAGGAGCGCCGGAAGGCGCGAACAAGGTGCGTGCAGCCCGTGATGCCGGTGAGCACAAGCACCTGCCGCCGCGTTCGCGCCTTCCGGCGCTCCTACAGCGCGGTGCGGCAGAGGGTGTGCGATCGCGGTCGCGTCGGCGTCACGGGAGGCGCATGGCGGGCAGTCTTGGCGGATAATGCGCTTTTCGATCTGCATCTCCCGCTCTTGTCCTCCATCACCCCGTCCACGCCGTCGGCGAGCGTTTCCGCAACCGAACTGGCCTCCCTCCTCGGCGCGCTTGCGCACGAGTTCTCCATCGAATGGGTGGACAGTTGCGACTCGACCAACGCCCGCATGGTCGACGCGCCGCCGCCCGCTGACGGCCGGGTGCATGTACTCGTCGCCGACCGCCAGACGGCCGGGCGCGGTCGCCGCGGACGGCAGTGGCTATCGTGGCAGGGCGCAAGCCTGACCTTCTCGGTGCTGTGGCGTTTCGAGCCGGGAGCCCCCGCGCCGGCCGGGCTGTCGCTCGCCGCCGGGCTCGCGCTCGCGCGCGCACTCGAACAGCTCGGCGTACAAGGCGTGCAGCTCAAATGGCCAAACGATGTGCTGGTGCATGGCGACAAGCTCGCCGGCATCCTGGTCGAACTGCTGCCCACACGCGGCCGCCCGCCGGCGGCGGTGATCGGCATCGGCCTCAACCTGCGCCTGCCCGCCGATGCGACGATCCCGGGGCAGACCGGCGTCACCGGCCTCGCACACGCGCTGGAGGCGGCACCGCCCTCACCGCCGGCCGTGCTCGCCACGATCCTCGGCGAGCTCCACCGCCTGTTCGACACCTACGCCGTCGCCGGCTTTCCGGCGCTGCGCGGCGCCTGGGAGCAACGCAACGCTTTTGCCGGACTACCGGTCGCGATCGTCGGCGAGGGTGCGACCCAGCTGGGCACCTGCGCCGGGGTCGACGACGATGGCGCGCTGCTGCTGCGCACCGATTCCGGCTTGCAGCGCATACTCGCCGGCGACGTGTCGCTGCGCCCGCTCGCCGGAGGCCCGCCGTGATCCTGCTGATCGACGCCGGCAACACCCGGATCAAGTGGCGGGTGGTCACCCCCGACACCCCGCATGCCGCGCTCGCGGAAGGCGCAGTCGGCCACGCCGAGATCGACATGCTCGCCACCGCCTGCCGCGCGTGGCCGCCCCTCGTCCGCGCCTTTGGCTGCAACGTCGCCGGCGCGACCGTCGCCGCCCGCATCCGCGCCGCCTGCGCACCGCTGCAGGTCGACTGGCTGACCCCCGACGCCGCCTGTGCCGGCGTGCGCAACCGCTACGAGTCGCCCGCACGACTCGGTGCCGACCGCTGGGCGGCGCTGATCGGCGCCCGCAACACGCATGGCGGGCCCTGCTTGGTGGTGACCGCAGGCACCGCGACCACGGTGGACCTGCTGTCGGCCGCCGGCGAGTTTCTCGGCGGCCTGATCCTGCCGGGCGTCGAGCTGATGCAGCAGGCACTCGCCCGTGGAACCGCACAACTACCGCTCGCCGAAGGCCGCTTCGCGCTGCAGCCGCGGCGCACGGTGGACGCGATCCGCTCCGGCTGCCTGCAGGCCCAGGCCGGTGCCGTCGAGCGCATGTTCCGCCAGATCGCCGATGCGCCCGACGCGCTCTGCCTGCTCGGCGGCGGTGCAGCCGACACGTTCGTCGACCTGCTCGAGATTCCGCTGCGGCGTACCGACAACCTGGTGCTGACCGGCCTGGGCACTGTCGCCACCCTACCGCTGCAAACCTTTCGCACCACGCACTGACAAACAATACAAGGGAGACCTCACGATGGAAGCCACCCGCATCCTGCTCGACGCCGCCGACATCCCCACCCACTGGTACAACGTCGCCGCCGACCTGCCGACGCCGCTTGCGCCGCCGCTCGGCCCCGACGGCAAACCCGCCACCCCCGAGCAGATGGGTGCGATCTTCCCGGGTGCGATTCTCGAGCAGGAGATGAGCACCGCGCGCTGGATCGCGATCCCCGAGGAAGTGCGCGAGATCTATCGCCTGTGGCGGCCGAGCCCGCTGGTGCGTGCGGTACGCCTGGAGCAGGCGCTCGGCACGCCGGCGAAGATCTTCTTCAAGTACGAAGGCGTGTCCCCCGCCGGCTCGCACAAGCCCAACTCTGCCGTGCCGCAAGCCTTCTACAACAAGCAGGCGGGCATCAAGCGCCTAACCACCGAGACCGGCGCCGGCCAGTGGGGCTCATCGATCGCCTTCGCCGGGCAGATGTTCGGGCTGGAGGTGCGCATCTACATGGTCAAGGTGAGCTACGAGCAGAAGCCCTATCGCCGGCTGATGATGCAGACCTGGGGCGGCGAGGTGTTCGCCAGCCCATCCGCCATCACCGAGACCGGTCGTCGCCTGCTCGCCGAAGACCCGGATAACCAGGGCTCGCTCGGCATCGCCATCTCCGAGGCGGTGGAAGAGGCCGCAAGCCGCGCCGACACCAACTACACCCTCGGTTCGGTGCTCAACCACGTCGTGCTGCACCAGAGCATCATCGGCCTCGAGGCGAAGAAGCAGTTCGACAAGATCGGCCTTTATCCTGACGTGGTGATCGGGCCCTGCGGCGGCGGCTCCAGCTTCGCCGGCATCGCCTTTCCCTTCCTCGCCGACAAGGCGGCGGGCGACAAGCGTGCCGACGGCCTGCGCTGCGTCGCAGTGGAGCCGACCTCCTGCCCGACGCTGACCAAGGGGCAGTACGCCTACGACTTCGGCGATGCCTCCGGCTTCACGCCGCTGATGAAGATGTACACCCTCGGCCACGACTTCATGCCGCCAGGCATCCACGCCGGCGGCCTGCGCTACCACGGCGACTCGCCGCTGGTGTCGAACCTGCTGCACGCCGGCCTGATCGAGGCCGCCGCGGTGCCGCAGCTCGCCACCTTCGAAGCCGGCGTGCAGTTCGCGCGCGCCGAAGGCATCATCCCGGCACCGGAGTCCTGCCATGCGATTCGCCAGGCGATCGACGAGGCGCTCAAGTGCAAGGCCACCGGCGAGGCGAAGACCATCCTCTTCAATCTCACCGGCCACGGCCACTTCGACATGAGCTCCTACGAGCGCTTCTTCTCGGGCAAGCTTGAGGATTACGACTACCCGGAAGAGGCGGTGACGAACTCGCTCGCGCACCTGCCCAAGGTGGGCTGAGGGCTGGCGGGGGTGGCCTGGCCGGCTGCGGCTGTGCTCCCCGCCATGGCGGATGCCTTCCCACGAACGCGGCACACATGAACGCATGACGATCCTGCGCTTCCTGATCATCCTGCTGCTGGTGCTCAACGCCCTCGCCTTCGCCGCCGTGATGGGCTGGCTCGGAAGCGGGCCGCCTGCCGGCGAGGCCGGGCGCATCGCCGCGCAGCTGCACCCGGAGCGCATCCGGCTCGCTGGCGAGGCTGCCGGCAGCGGCCTTGCGCCCACGCCGGCAGCAACGCCGCTGGCCGTGGCCGAGGCCGCGGTGGAGGCCGCCACCGAGCACGCCGCACTGCCCGCTGCACCGCCCCCTTTGGTGCCGGCTGCGCAAGCCCCCGCGGCCGCCGCGAGCACGCCCGCGCCAAGCCCCGACCCGGCAGCCGCCGACGAACAGCCCGAGGCCTCTTCCGCGCTGCCCAGCGAGGCCGCCATCGTGCCTGCCCCCTCCCCGGCGCCGCCGGCACTCTGTCACGCCTGGGGCGAGCTCACCGCCAGCGAGGCCGATCGCGTGACCCAGCGCCTGCGTCGCATCGGCATCACGCCGCTACGCAGCCGCAGCGAGACGCCCGAGGCGTGGTGGGTCCGCATCCCGCCGCAGCGCAGCCGCGCCGAGGCCGAGCGCAGGGTGGTCGAGCTCAACCTGCGCGGGGTCGCCGACACCTTCATCGTGCAGGAGGCGGGGCCCACCCAGCATGCGGTATCGCTCGGCCTGTTCAAGACCGAGAACCGTGCCCGCGTGCTGCTCGGCCAGCTGCGCGCCAAGGGTGTCGACAACGCCGGCATCGAGCCACGCATGACGAGCAGCTATCGCATCCAGGCGAACGTTCCCGCCAACGAGCTGCGCATCGTCGAATCGGCAGCACCGGGCCTGCGCGCCAAGCGCCAGGCCTGCACCCGTTGAGCGCAGCGTGCCGGTGACGCAATCAGCCCGCGCAAGCCCCCCCTCGAGCGATGCCGCGGAGGTGTCCGCAGGCACGGAGAGCGACATGCCCCCCCTTCCCCGCCGCCCTTATATCGTCGGCCTGACCGGCGGCATCGGCAGCGGCAAAAGCGCCGCCTCCGAGCATTTCGTCCGCCTCGGGGCGAGCGTGGTCGACACCGACCTGATCGCGCACGCGCTCACCGCGCCTGGCGGCGGCGCGATCGAGGCGCTGCGCACGGCCTTCGGCGACGCGATGATCGCCGCCGACGGCCGCCTGGACCGCACGGCGATGCGCGCGCTCGCCTTTCGCGAACCGGATGCACGCCGCCGGCTCGAAGCCATCCTGCACCCGATGATCCGTGCCGAGAGCGCGCGCGAGTGTCTCGCCGCAACCGGCCCCTACGTGATCCTGGCCGTACCGCTGCTGATCGAGGCGGGCGGCTACCGCGAACGCTGCGATCGCATCTGCGTGGTGGATTGCCCGGAGGCGCTGCAGCACGAGCGCGTGCGCGCGCGCAGCGGACTCGCCGATGCGCAGGTGCGCGCCATCATCGACGCCCAGGCCACGCGCACGCAGCGTCTCGCCGCTGCCGACGACGTGATCGACAACGCCGGCACGCTGGCGTCCTTGCAGGCGCAGGTCGAGCACCTGCACGAAAGCTACCTCGCCGCCGCACGGGCGCGCTGAGCGGCGCGGCGGCCGTCCAGGCGATTGCCCGGCACCGAAACGGTGCCCGGCCGTGGCCGGAAGGGGCCTGTGCTATCATCGGCCGCACAGAAAAAAGGCGCGATACAGGCGGACACGCTGCGGTGATTAGCTACGAATATCCTCTCAACGAGCGCATCCGCACCCTGCTGCGTCTGGAGGACCTGTTCCTCAAGATCGCCCATTTCACGGCCGGCACCGCACCCCAGGATCACCACGTCGCGCTGCTGAGCATCTTCGAGACCCTGGAAGTCGCCGGTCGCGCCGACCTCAAAGTCGACCTGGTGCAGGAACTCGAACGCCAGCGCCAGATCCTGATGTCCTTCCGCAACAATCCCGAAATCTCCGAGGAAGCACTCGCCGGCGCGCTCTACGAGATCGAGCAGGCCTCGTCCGGGCTGCTCGCGATGGCGGGCAAGATCGGCCAGTACCTGCGCGAGAACGAGTGGCTGATGAGCATCCGCAGCCGGGCGGCGATCCCGGGCGGCGTCTGCCAGTTCGACCTGCCCTCCTACCACTACTGGCTGAACCGCGACCCGGCGGTGCGCCGCGCCGACCTCGACGTCTGGATCCGCCCGATGGCGCCGATCCGCGACGGCATCGAGATCGTGCTTCGCCTGCTGCGCGCCAGCGGCCGTCCAGACCCTCATCTCGCCCGCGCCGGAGCCTTCCAGCTCACCATGGCAGGACGCACCGCGCAGATGCTGCGCGTGCGCCTTGCGCAATCCGAGACCGTGGTACCGGAGATCAGTGCCAACAAGTACGCCCTCAACGTGCGCTTCATGCTGCCCGAAACCATCGCCCGCCCGCGTGTGGCCGAGCGCGATGTAGCCTTCGAACTCACCTTCTGCAGCCTGTGAGCATGAACGACAAGATCCGCTCGGTGCGCTGCCCCACGTGCGGCAAGGCGGTGGAATGGAAGCCGGAAAGCCGCTGGCGCCCGTTCTGCTCGGCGCGCTGCCGCCAGATCGACCTCGGCGCCTGGGCTTCCGAAGGCTACCGCGTGCCCGCCTCGCCCCCCGACGCTGCACTCGACGACATCGATTACCAGGCACCGGGCACGGGCGAAATCCGCCGCTGCTGAGCCTGCCGGTCGCCGCGGCACGGCGCGGAAACGGTGCACGCAGCCGGGCTCAGGTGCCCCGGGCACCCCACACGCCGCGGATCGCGGCGATCCCATGCGCCCCCGCGTCGCGCGCACGCGCCATGTCCTCGCCGCCCAGGCCGCCGAGCGCAAACACCGGCAAGGGCAGGTGCGCGACGCGATCACCGAATCCCTGCCAGCCGATCGCCGGCTGCCCCGGGTGGCTCAGCGTCGGCAGCACCGGCCCGAGCAGGGCATAATCCAGCCCGAGCGCCGCCGCATGTTCGAGTTCGGCGCGGTCGTGGCAGGAGGCGCCGACCCAGGTGAAATCGGGCCGCACTTGCGTCGCCATCAGCCGCCGTGCCGGCAGGTGCAGACCATCCGCAGCGATGCGCCGGGCGAGCGCCACATCGTCGTTGATCAGCAGCAGGCCGCCGTGCGCGCGCACGCGTGCCTGCGCCGCGCGCGCGAAACGTTCGCGCCCACCATCGTCCATCGCGGTCTCGCGCAGTTGCACCAGACGCAAGCCGCCCGCGAGCGCCGCGTCGAGGGCGGCGAGCTGGGCGTCGATGCCGATCTCGGTCGCATCGGTGATGCCCATCGTGCGCGGCAGGCGCAGCGCCTTCAGGATCGGGCCGTTGGCCGGCAGCATCGGCGCGCGCCAGGGCCCCTCGGGGCGCACCCAGGCGAGCACGCTGTGCACTCGGTCGGCGAGCTCACCCTCCCACGCCGCGACCTCGAAGAAGTGCAGGCGCACATGGGCGTGTTCATAGAGATGCTCGCGGCACAGCCACGGCCGCAGGTGGGTGACACGGATGCCGAGCTCCTCGTCGAGCTCGCGGATCAGCGCCTGGACAGGCTCTTCGCCAGGCTCGACCTTGCCGCCGGGAAACTCCCAGTAGCCCGCATACACGGTGTCCGATGCGCGCTGCCCGATCAGGTAGCTGCCGTCGGCACGCAGCAACACCCCGGCGGCGACTTCGACCCGCTTGCGCGTCATCGGCCGTCGTCCTGCAGACGGCCGGCGTGGTCACGGGCGAACTGCCACGCCACGCGGCCGGAGCGCGAACCGCGCATCAGCGCCCACTGCAGCGCCTCCTGGCGCGCGTCGGCAATCTCCGCGTCGCTCGCCCCGAACACCCGCAGCCAGTGTGCGGCGATATCGAGGTATTCGTCCTGGCTGAACGGATAGAACGAGATCCACAGCCCAAAGCGCTCGGACAGCGAGATCTTCTCCTCCACCGCCTCACCGGGATGCAATTCGCCGTCGACATGACGCGCCTGCAGGTTCTCGTCATGGTATTCGGGCATCAGGTGGCGACGGTTGGAGGTGGCGTAGATCAGTACGTTGTCCGACATCGCCGACACCGAGCCGTCGAGCACGCTCTTCAAGGCCTTGTAGGCGTCCTCGCCCTCCTCGAAGGAGAGGTCGTCGCAGAACAGGATGAAGTGTTCGGGGCGCGCCGCGACCAGCTCGACGATCTCCGGCAGGTCGACCAGATCGGTCTTGTCGACCTCGATCAGGCGCAGGCCCTGGTCCGCATACTCGGCAAGCAGCGCCTTCACCAGCAAGGACTTGCCGATGCCGCGCGCGCCGGTGAGGAGCACGTTGTTGGCACGCCGGCCGGCGAGAAACTGGCGGGTGTTGCGGTCGATGCGCGCCTTCTGGTCGTCGACGTCGTGGATATCTGCCAAGGTGATGCGGTGCGGCGAACGCACCGGTCGCAGTTCGGCACGGCGGTGGCGGCGCTGCCAGCGGAAGGCGAGCGCAGTGTCCCAGTCGGGCACCGCGGCAGGCGCAGGCAGCAGGGTTTCGAGGCGCGCCAGCACGCCTTCGGCGCGTGCGAGCAATTGAGCGAGTTCCTTGGTCATCCGGATTTCCGCAGTCGTCCCGCGCGCGCAGCTTCGTGCGGCCGGTGCAGGGCGAGCCATGCAAGCGGCAGCAGGACCCGCGCGACGCCGGGTTCCAGAAAGATCAGCCACGCCGCCCATCTCCGGCAGCCCGTGGGGGCCCGGTATACTGGCGGCAAAGACCGACGAGTTCAACCGATGCCAGCCAATCTCCCCCTGCCCGTCCGCCGCCACCTCATCCCTGCCCTCGCCAGCCTTCTGCTCGCCGCCTGTGCGGCCGTCCCCGGCACACCCGAGCCCGGCGGCGGCAAGGCGGCCTGCGCGCCCTGCCCGAGTTGCCCGCCCTGCCCTGGCGGCGTCACCGCCCCGGGCACCCCTGTCGCCCCGGCTACGCCGACGGCGCCTGCAGCCCCGACGCTGCAGGCGAGCACGTGGTCGGCGCTGAGCGGGTGGCAGCACGACGAACTCGCCGCGGCGTGGCCGGCGCTGCGTGCATCATGCTCGACCCTGATCCGGCAGGCGGCCTGGAAACGGAGCTGCGAGGAGGCCGCAGGACTCGGCGGGAGCCCGGACAGCCGCGCGGTGCGGCAGTTCTTCGAAGCCCACTTCACCCCCTGGCAACTCACCAACGCCGACGGCACCACCACCGGCCTGGTCACCGGCTACTACGAGCCGCTGATCCGCGGCAGCCGCACACGCAGCCAGCGCAGCGCGTGGCCGATCCACGGCGTGCCGCAGGACATGCTGACGATCGAGCTCGGCGACGTGTATCCGGAACTCAAGGGCATGCGCCTGCGCGGCCGCCTGGTCGGCAACAAGGTGCTACCGTACTGGAACCGCCAGCAGCTCGGCGAGCGCCAGGTTCCCGCACCGGTGCTGCTGTGGGCGGACGACCCGATCGAACTGTTCTTCCTCCAGGTCCAGGGCTCGGGCCGGGTGCAGCTGCCCGATGGCAGCCTGGTGCGCATCGGCTATGCCGACCAGAACGGCCACCCCTACCAGTCGATCGGGCGCTGGCTGGTTTCACAGGGCGAACTCACGCTCGACAAGGCATCGATGGAAGGCATCAAGCGCTGGGCCCAGGATAATCCGCAGCGCCTGAACGAGCTGCTCAACGCCAATCCGAGCTACGTGTTCTTCCGTGAGACGCCGTCGGCGAGCGGCGGGCCGGTGGGTGGGCTCGGCGTGCCGCTGAGCGAGGGCCGCAGCATCGCGGTCGACCCGCGCAGCGTCCCGCTCGGCGCACCGGTCTTCCTGGCGACCACCTATCCGCTCAGCGACCAGCCGCTCGAGCGGCTGGTCATGGCACAGGACACCGGCGGCGCGATCAAGGGCGTGGTGCGCGCCGACTTCTTCTGGGGCTTCGGTGCCGAAGCCGGGCGAGAGGCCGGGAAGATGCGCCAGCAGGGGCGGATGTGGGTGCTGCTGCCAACCGGCATGAAGCCTGCGGGCGGACGCTGAGCGAGCAAGGACGGCCGACCTCCACATGAACCAGCCGGGGACACGGCGGCGTCGACACGGTCGCCAATGCCGCTGCTCTCCGGCAGCACCGGCTTCGAGCGCTCCATCATGATCGACCACCAAGCAGACCAAGCTGCGCGCACCCGGCTCGACAAGTGGCTTTGGGCGGCGCGTTTCTTCAAGCACCGCACTGCCGCCACAGAGGCGGTCGACGGCGGCAAGGTCAAGCTCAACGGCGCAGCGGTCAAGCCCGCGCGCGACGTGCGCGTCGGCGACCGGCTCGACATCACGATCGGCGAGGACACGCGCACGGTGATCATCCGCGCCATCGCCGACAAGCGCGGCTCGGCAATGGTGGCACAGGCGCTCTACGAGGAGACGGCCGAGAGCATCGAGGCCCGCGAACGCGCACGCGATCTGCGCAAGTTCGCTGCCGCGCCCGGGGCGGACCTGCATGGCCGTCCGACCAAGCGCGACCGACGCCGCATCGACCGTTTCGGCGGGCTCTGAACGCGCGCGCCCGGATCGATCGCCACGACCGCCGCTGGCGCGCCGCATGGCGCCCGCAAGGTGACTCTCAGTCGAGCACGAGGGCGAGCGCGAGCGGCAGGAACGCAACCGCGGCCAGGTTGCCGATCAGCACCATCGAGGCGACCTTGTCCGGTTCCTGGCCGTAGCGCTCGGCAAACATGAAGTTGAGCACCGCTGGCGGCAGTGCGCCAAAAACCAGCACCAGGGCTTGCTCACGCGCAGGCAGGTCGATGAACTGCAACACGATCCACGACAACGCGAGCCCGACCAGCGGGCGCGCCAGCGCACCGAAAACGCCGACGCCGACCGCGCTGATGCGCGCATCGGCCAGGCGCACCCCGAGGCCGAACAGCATCAGCGGGATGGAGATCTCGCCAAGCATGCGGATGGCGGTGAGCAGCGGCGGCCACACTTCGAACTGGGTCAGGCTCACCGACAGGCCGAGCAGGGTCGCCATCACCGAGGGCACCCGCCACAGCATGTGAAAACGGACCCGGTGGTCGAGCAGCCAGGCACCGAACGAGAAGTGGATCAGGTTCGACACCATGAACATCACCACCATGGGCGCCAGCGCAAGCTCGCCGAAGGCGAGCACTGCCAGCGGCAGGCCGAGATTGCCGCAATTGTTGAACATCATCGGCGGCACCAGCGTCCTGGCCTGCATGCCGGTCGCCCGCGCCAGCCCCCAGCCCGCCAGCCCGGCCCCCACCACCATGAACGTGGACGCGACGATCAGGGGCAGGAAGGCGGCGACCTCGAACGCCTTGTTGGCCAGCGCCGCGAACACCAGCGCCGGCACGAACACATCCATGTTGAGCTTGTTGGCCTGCGCCAGGTCCGGCTTCATGCGCCGGCCGACGAGGAAGCCGAGCGCGGTGATGAAGAACAGCGGGAAGAGGACCTCGACGATACGGATCAGCATTCACGACCGCCTGGTGACGTTCACAGCACGTAGCGCGCCAGGTCTTCGCGCTGCGCCAGCATGTCGAGACGCGAATCGACGTAGGCGCCATCGACCACCACGGTCTGCGCCGCGCTGCTGCGACCGGCAGAGAAGGACACCTCCTCGAGCAGCTTCTCCATCACCGTGTACAAGCGGCGGGCGCCGATGTTCTCGGTCTTCTCATTGACCTGGTAGGCGATCTCGGCGAGGCGGCGGATGCCGTCGGTGGTGAAGGTCAGCGTGACCCCGTCCGTGGCGAGGAGCGCCTCGTACTGCCGGGTCAGGCAGGCGTCGGTGCTGGTGAGGATGCGGGCGAAGTCCTCGACCGACAGCGACTCGAGCTCGACACGGATCGGGAAACGCCCCTGCAGCTCCGGGATCAGGTCGGACGGCTTGGACAGATGAAAGGCGCCGCTGGCGATGAACAGGATGTGATCGGTCTTGATCATGCCGTATTTGGTAGAGATCGTCGTACCCTCGACCAGCGGCAGCAGGTCGCGCTGCACGCCCTGGCGCGACACGTCGGCCCCCTGCACGTCGCTGCGCGCGGCGATCTTGTCGACCTCGTCGAGAAACACGATGCCGTTTTGTTCGACCGCGCGCACCGCCTCGAGCTTGACCTCCTCATCGTTGATCAGGCGCGCGGCCTCTTCGTCGGCGAGCAGCTTGAGCGCCTCGCGAATCTGCAGCTTGCGCTGCTTTTTCTTGCCGCCGCCCAGATTCTGGAACATGCCCTGGATCTGCTGGGTGAGCTCCTCCATGCCGGGCGGGGCGAAGATCTCGGCCTGCATCGGCGCGGCGGCGACCTCGATGTCGATCTCCTTGTCGTCGAGCTCGCCCTCGCGCAGCTTCTTGCGGAATTTCTGCCGGGTGGCGGAATCCTGCGCCGGCTCGGGCTCGGCGTTGAAGCCGACCGGGCGCGCCGGCGGCAGCAGGGCGTCGAGCACCCGATCCTCGGCGGCATCGAGGGCACGGTCGCGCACCGACTTCATCGCGCGCTCGCGGCCATCCTTGATCGCGATCTCCATGAGGTCGCGGATGATGGTGTCCACGTCGCGCCCGACATAGCCCACCTCGGTGAACTTGGTCGCCTCGATCTTGATGAAAGGCGCATTCGCCAGGCGCGCCAGGCGGCGCGCGATCTCGGTCTTGCCGACGCCGGTGGGGCCGATCATGAGGATGTTCTTGGGGGTGATCTCGCTGCGCAGCGGCTCCTCGACCTGGGCGCGCCGCCAGCGGTTGCGCAGCGCGATGGCGACGGCCTTCTTGGCCTTGTCCTGGCCGACGATGTGCTTGTCAAGTTCGGAGACGATCTCCGGCGGGGTCATCTGGGTCATGCGTTCGGCCTCAATCCAGCACTTCGATGGTGTGGTGGTGATTGGTGTAGATGCACAGGTCGCCGGCGATGGTCAGAGCCTTGGACACGACCTCCTTGGGATCGAACTCGGTGTTCTCGATCAGCGCGCGCGCCGCGGCCTGCGCATAGGCGCCGCCGCTGCCGATGGCGACGATGCCCTGCTCGGGCTCGAGCACATCGCCGTTGCCGGTGATCACCAGCGAGTGCTCGCGATCGGCCACCGCCAGCATGGCCTCGAGGCGGCGCAGCATGCGGTCGGTGCGCCAGTCCTTGGCGAGCTCGACCGCGCTGCGCAGCAGGTTGCCCTGGTGCTTGTCGAGCTTGGCCTCGAAACGCTCGAACAAGGTGAAGGCGTCGGCGGTTCCACCGGCGAAACCAGCGAGGATCTGACCGTTGTAGAGCGTGCGCACCTTGCGCGCGGAGGCCTTGATGACGATGTTGCCAAGGGTGACCTGGCCGTCGCCGCCGAGCGCGACGCGGTTGCCGCGCCGCACCGACAGGATGGTGGTGCCGCGATATTGTTCCATTCCGATTCTCCGCCCACGGTCGTGCCGGGGCTGACGCGTTGTTCAATGACGCAGGGTGACGTGGGCGACCTTGTCGACGCTCATGACGCGCAGCAAGCCGGCCACCATGGCATTCACGTTGGCAAGGGCGACGAGTTTACCCTGAGCCTGCAGCATGGCGAGAATGTTGAAGAGGGTGCCCGCACACACGAAGTCGATCCGGCGCAGACGCCTGCACTCGACCCGCGTCTCGCGGCGCTCGGCAGCGAAGGCGGCGAAGCGCTTGAGCGTCTCATTGCCGCCACCGCACAGTTCGCCCTCGAACACGAAGGCCTCCGGATCGGGACGCGGGGCCTCTCCCGGCGCTGGCGCCGGCGCCGCATCCAGCCCGCCCCGGCGCTCCCAGGACGGCGGCGACTCCTCGAAGGTCACCGCATAATCGACCGCGATATCCTCGAAACGCCCCTGGTCGCCGTCGTACTGCAGGAGCTCGAGCAGCATCAGCCAGCTGTTGCGCGCCTCCGCCCGTCCGACCTGCACGCCCTGCGCCAGCACATCGGCAAGCGCGTGCACGTTGACCAGCTCCACCCCGATACGCTCCGCGGCGAGCTCGGCCAGCAAGCGGCGCCACACGCCACAGCCGGCATCGTCTACACCACGCACCTTGCCGACGTCGATCCGAACACCACCACTGCGGCGTGCGATCGCCGCCACCTGCGCGAACTGACGCTCGGCGGCGAGCGAAAGCTGGCCATTGAGATTCACCAACGGTATCCGCCCACCGGCGGCCTTGCCCGCGCCGGGCGAAAGATCCTCCCACGGCGGCGGGGAACGTTCGAAGCGGGTCGCATAATCGAGCACCCTCGACTCGAAGCGCTGGCGATGGCCGCCGAGCCGGTACAGGTCGAGCAGCATCAGCCACGCCCCCTCGCCACAGCCGCCGGTCGCATCGCCCACCGCGGTCTCGAGCAAGGCGAGCGCATCGGCATCGCTGCCGTTCGCGTACAGCACCGCGGCCTCCTCGAAGGCCGCGCCAATGCCGCTGCCGCACTCCTGCACCTCGACCAGCCCGGCCGCACGGGCCAGCGCCCGGCCGTGATCGGTACCGGTGAAGTCCAGCCCGGACAGTTCGGTGGGCGGGTCCGCATCATGAGCGTCCACCACAGCCGGCGCGCGCCGGCCCGCGACAGGCGGAGGCGAGACCGGTTTCTTGCCGAAGAAGGGGAGTGCCACGTCCGTTTTCCCGTGACATCGACGCACCGCATGGGAGCCCGTCCGGGCCGCCTCCAGGGGCATCGCCGCCACCAACAACATTTTCAGAAAAGCGCTTCAACAACAAGCAGTAAGCACACACGCAAAAAACAGTTGCACGCTTTGCAACAGACGTGCATCCGGCGTCCAAGCTCGGCTAGAATGCTGCAATGCAACCGAAATCCGATCGTGGCATGGGTAGAGAGTCGTTACCCGTGCCTTCGTGCTATTTCCTGCCGGTTCGAGTCTATTACGAAGACACCGACGCCGGGGGCGTCGTCTACTACGCAAACTATCTCAAATTCTGTGAGCGCGCGCGCACCGAATGGTTGCGTGCGCTCGGCCTCAGCCAGCAGGCGCTGCTGAGCGAGCAGCAACTCGGCTTCGTCGTGCGCTCGGTGCAGGCGGACTATCTCGCGTCGGCACGTCTCGACGACGCGCTGGAAGTGCGCACCCGAATCGCCACCCGGCGCCGCGCGAGCCTCGTGTTCGACCACGAGATCCTGCGCGGCGACGAACTTCTCTTCAGCGCGCGGGTCCTCGTTGCCTGCCTGGACATGCGCCGCCTCCGGCCCACAGCGCTCCCCGCTTCCCTGCACGCCCTCCTCGAAAGTCAAGCATGACCGTCACCCACGACCTTTCAATCCTCAGCCTGATCTCCCAGGCGAGCATCCTCGTCCAGCTCGTCATGGCGCTGCTGGCCACCTTGTCACTCGTCTCGTGGTACTGGATCTTCCGCAAGTCCTTCCAGATCCGCCACGCACGCAGCGCAACCGACGAATTCGAGCGCGACTTCTGGAGCGGTGGCGACCTCAACACCTTGTTCGAAGCCGCCGGCCGCCACCAGGCTGAAGGCATGGAGCGCATCTTCGAGGCCGGCTACCGCGAGTTCACCAAGCTGCGTTCCAAGGGCCACGACCACGGCGCCACCCTCGACGGCGCCCGGCGCGCGATGCGTGCGACGCATCAACGCGAGATCGACGACCTCGAGGCCCACCTCGCCTTCCTCGCCTCGGTCGGCTCGGTGTCGCCCTACATCGGCCTGCTCGGCACCGTGTGGGGGATCATGAACTCCTTCCGCGGACTTTCCAGCGTCGGTGCCGCCACCCTCGCCCAGGTCGCGCCGGGCATCGCCGAGGCCCTGGTCGCCACCGCGATCGGCCTGTTCGCGGCAATCCCGGCGGTCGTCGCCTACAACCGCTTCGCACACGACATCGACCGCCTCGGCATCCGCTTCGAGAGCTTCATGGAAGAGTTCTCCAACATCCTGCAGCGCAACCTGCGCTGACGCGAGCGGAGACAGATCGATGCGCCAACGCCGCCTCATGAATCAGATCAACGTCGTGCCCTACATCGACGTGATGCTGGTCCTGCTGGTGATCTTCATGGTCACCGCGCCGATGATCCAGCAAGGCACCATCAACATCCCATCGGCCGGCGCAGGCACGCCGCCGCCGCAGTCCGAGGCCATTTTCATCGAGGTCAAGGCCGACGGCGCGCTCGCGCTGCGCCCGAGCACCAGCGGCAACGCCCGCCCGATCCGCAAGGATCAGCTCGGCATCGCGCTGCAGGACGCCCTGACGAAGAACCCCGAACAAGCCTTCCTGGTCGCCGCCGACAGCAAGCTCGACTACCAGAAGGTGATCGACGTGCTCGAAGTGGCACGCGGCGCAGGCGTGCGCAAGATCAGCCTCGTCACCCAGAGCGCGACGACCCAGAAATGAGGGAACGCGCAGCACCGTCCCATCGCGAGGCACCCGGCAAGTGGCAGTCCCTGGGCCTGACCATCGCCGTCCACCTGGGGCTTTTCCTGTTCCTGTTCTTCGGCGTGCGCTGGCAAAGCCCGCCGCCGGCCGCGCTCGAGGTCGGGCTCGCTTCTGCGCCGGCGCGCAGCGCAGCGCCCGCGGCGCGCCCGCAGCCGGCGCCCGAACCTAAGCCCGAACCTAAGCCCGAACCTAAGCCCGAACCGAAACCCGAGCCCAAGCCCGAGCCCAAGCCCGAACCGCCCAAGCCGGTGGTCAAGCCCGAGATCGTGGCCAAGGCACCGGAGAAGAAGCCCGAGCCGAAGCCGGAACCGAAGCCACAGCCCAAACCCGAGCCGGAACCCAAGCCAAAGCCGGAACCCAAGCCCGAGCCCAAACCTCAGGCCAAGCCCGAGCCGAAACCCGAGCCGAAGCCTCAACCCAAACCGGAACCGAAGCCGCAGCCCAAGCCCGACACCAAGCCGATCGAGGACTACATGGCGCAGCGCCTCGCACAGGAGACGCAACGTGCCGAGCAAGCCCGCCTGGCCAGCCTGATGGCGCAGGAAGGCGCGCGTGCAGCCGCCCAGGGCGCAGCCGCGGGTGCGGCCGGCGGCGACCTTGACAAATACCGCGCCGCAATCGCCGCCAAGGTGCGCGGCAACCTGCTGCGTCCGCCCGGCCTTTCCGGCAACCCGGAGGCGGAGTTCGAGGTCGATCAGCTACCGAGCGGCGAGGTCCTCAACGTACGCCTGAGACGCTCCTCGGGCGTACCGGCACTGGACGAGGCGATCGAACGCGCGATCCGGCGCTCGAGCCCGCTGCCGTTGCCGGAAAACCGTAACCAGTTCGAGCGTACGCTCAAGCTGAAATTCCGTCCGCTGGCGGAAGATTGAGCCCGTCATGTCTATAATCCGCGGCTGGAGAAATTCCCGCATGATCAAAACACTGCACGCCTTCCGCCTTTTCCTCGCCGGCCTGCTCGCCAGCCTCGCGCTGGGCGCGCACGCCCAGTTATCGATCGAGATCACCGGCACCGGCGCCTCGCGCTTCCCGGTCATCATCCCGATCTTCGAGAACGAGGGCCGCCTGCCGCAGAGCGTGACCGACGTCGTGCGCGCCGACCTCGAGCGCAGCGGCCTGTTCACGCTGATCGACACCGGCCCGCTGCCGATGCCCGAATCGGTGATGCCCGACCTCGCCGCGGTGCGCGCCCGGGGTGCCGACGCGGTCCTCACCGGTAGCCTGGTACCGCTCGCCGACGGCCGCTACGAGGCGCGCTTCCGCCTCTTCGATGCGCAGAAGCAACAGGAACTCGGCGCCATGGCGCTGCCGATGAGTCCGGCGCAGAACCGTCTCATCGGTCACCGCATCGCCGACTTCGTGTATGAGAAGCTCACCGGCCTGCCGGGTTACTTCGCCACCCGCATCGCCTACGTGATCAAGTCCGGCCCCAACTTCGAGCTCCAGGTCGCCGACGCCGACGGCATGAACGCCGCCACCGCGCTGCGCTCGCGCGAGCCGATCATCTCGCCCGCCTGGTCACCCGACGGCCAGCGCCTGGCCTACGTATCCTTCGAACAGAAGAAGCCGATCGTCTATGTACACACGCTTGCCACCGGCCAGCGTCGCGTAGTCGCCAACTTCAAGGGCTCCAACTCGGCGCCGGCCTGGTCACCCGATGGCAACCAGCTCGCCGTGGTGCTGACAAAGGACGGCCAGTCGCAACTTTACGCGCTGAGCGCCGACGGCTCCGGCGTTCGCCGCCTCGCGCAGTCCGCAGGCATCGACACCGAGCCGTTCTGGGGCGCAGACGGCAACATCTACTTCACCTCCGATCGCGGCGGCAGTCCGCAGATCTACCGTATTCCTGCCAGTGGCGGTGGCGCCCAGCGGGTGAGCTTCGACGGCAACTACAACGTGTCGCCGCGCCTGTCCTTCGACGGCAAGCTGCTCGCCTTCATAACCCGCAATGCCGGCCGTTTCCAGGTGGCCGTGCAAGACCTCGCCACCCGGCAGACCACCATCCTCACCGATTCGGCACGCGACGAATCGCCCAGCTTCGCCCCCAACGGCCGCATGATCCTGTACGCCACCGACACCGGTGGCCGAGGTGTGCTGTCGGCGGTGTCGACCGATGGGCGCATTCGCCAGCGACTCACGGTGCAGGCCGCCGATGTCCGCGAACCCGCCTGGGGTCCGCAGATCCGGTAATCATGAAGCGGCAACAAAGCCGCATACCCCTCTCTGCTGTCATCAACACTCGTACTGGAGCATCACCCATGAAGAAACTCGTCCTCCCCGCGCTGCTCGCCCTGACCCTGGCCGCCTGCTCGAGCACCGGCCCCGAGAACGGCGCCGCCTCCGTCCAGGACCGCGGCACCGGCGTCGCCACCGTGACGGCCGGCAGCGCCAAGGGCAGCGGCATCGCGGCCCTCACCGACCCCAACAACATCCTCTCCAAGCGCAGCGTCTTCTTCGACTTCGACAGCTTCGTGATCAAGCAGGAAGCCCGCCCGCTGATCGAAGCCCACGCCCGCTTCCTGGTACAGAACCCGCAGATGAAGATGCTCGTGCAGGGCAACACTGACGAGCGCGGCAGCCGTGAATACAACCTGGCGCTGGGCCAGAAGCGTGCCGACGTAGTCAAGCAGGCCCTGATGCTGCTGGGTGCCAAGGAAGCGCAGATCGAGTCCGTGAGCCTGGGCGAAGAGAAGCCGCGCTGCGAAGACCGCACCGAGGCCTGCTACGGCGAGAACCGTCGTGGCGACATGCTCTACTCGGGCGAGTTCTAAGAGAGATCCGTCATGAAACGCCTTCTGCCGCTCGCAACATTGCTTGCCCTGGCGCCGGCCGTGCCGGCCCACGCCCAGTTGTTCGGGGGTGATGCCGAAGCACGCAACCAGATCATCCAGCTTCGCCAGGATGTTCAGGGCCAGATCGAGACCACCAGTCGCGGCCAGCTCGAACTCGCCATGCAGAACGAGCAGATGCGGGCCGAGACGGCGCGCCTGCGTGGCCAGATCGAGCTGCTGACCAACGAGCTCGAGACGCTCAAGCAACGGCAGAAGGATTTCTACGTCGACCTCGACGCGCGCCTGCGCAAGTTCGAGTCCGCCGGCGGTGCGGGCGCTGCCGCAGCCCCGGCTGGTGACGACGCAGCCGCGGCCACCGCAGCGCCGGCACTGCCGGCTGCGGCGGCGACCGAATCCGCCGACTACGAGGGCGCACTCGCGCTCCTCAAGAACGGCAAGCACAAGGACGCTCAAGCGGCCTTCGAGCGCTTCATCTCCCGCTACCCCGCTGGCAACTTTACCGCCGGCGCGCATTTCTGGGCCGGCAATGCCGCACTGCAGGGGCGCGACGTCGCCAGCGCGACGCGCCACTTCAAGACCGTGTTCGACAAGTGGCCGAAGGACAACGTGGCGCCCGACGCCATGCTGGGCCTCGCCAACAGCCAGCAAGCCATGAACGACGCCGCCAACGCCAAGCGCACGCTGCAGTCGCTGGTCGAGCGCTATCCCCAGAGCAACGCCGCCCAGGTCGCCCGCCAGCGCCTGAACGCACGCTGAGCGCTGGCGCATGACCAGCAGCATCGACGGGACGGCGGTCGCCGCCCGCCTCCGCATCACCGAAATCTTCGCTTCGCTGCAGGGTGAATCGAGCCGCGTCGGCCTGCCGACCGTGTTCGTGCGCCTCACCGGCTGCCCGCTGCGCTGCACCTGGTGCGACACGGCCTATGCCTTCAGCGGCGGCAACACCCGCACGCTCGACGACATCCTCGCCGAGGTCGCCAGCCACGGCCTGCGCCATGTCTGCGTCACCGGCGGCGAGCCACTCGCGCAGAAAGGCTGCCTCGCGCTACTCAGCGCGCTGTGCGAGGCCGGATACGAGGTCTCCCTCGAGACCAGCGGCGCACTCGACATTGCCGAGGTCGACGCCCGCGTCGCCCGCATCGTCGACCTCAAGGCGCCCGGCTCGGGCGAACTTGCCCGCAACCGCTACGAGAACATTCCGCTGCTACGCGCGCATGACGAACTCAAGATCGTGCTTGCCGATGCCGCCGACTACGACTGGGCGCGCCAGCAGATCGCCGAACACCGCCTCGCCGAGCGCTGCAGCGTGCTGCTGTCGCCGGTCGCGGGCGCGCTCGAGCCCGCCACGCTGGCGGAGTGGATCCTGCGCGACCGCCTGCCGGTGCGCTTCCAGCTCCAGCTTCACAAGATCCTGTGGAACGACGCGCGCGGGCGCTGACCGCTGCTGCCCGTCTGCGCGCCTCGTGCGCAGCGGGCCCACACACCGCACTCCATCGACAACCATGACCGCTCCTCACACCCCGCCCCGTGCCGTCGTGCTGCTGTCCGGCGGCCTCGACTCCGCAACCTGCCTCGCCATCGCGCGTGACCTGGGCTTCGAGACCTATGCGCTGTCGGTCGCCTACGGCCAACGCCACGCCGCCGAACTCATCGCCTCGCAGCGCGTGGCGCAGGCACTGGGCGCCCGCGAGCATCGCACCGCCAGCGTGAATCTCGGCCAGTTCGGCGGCTCCGCGCTCACCGACCCCGCCATCGCAGTCCCGCTCGACGAGGACAATGCCGGTATCCCGATCACCTACGTGCCGGCGCGCAACACCGTGATGCTGTCGATCGCGCTCGCCTGGGCCGAGGTGCTCGGCGCCAACGACATCTTCGTCGGCGTCAATGCGGTCGACTACTCCGGCTACCCCGACTGCCGGCCGGCCTTCATCTCCGCCTTCGAGCACATGGCACGGCTGGCCACCAAGGCCGGCGTCGAGGGCGCGCAGTTGCGCATCCACGCACCGCTGATCGACCTCGCCAAGGCCGACATCATCCGCCGCGGCGTGGCACTCGGCGTGGACTACGGCATCACCGTCACCTGCTACCAGGCCGCCGCCGACGGTCGCGCCTGCGGCCGCTGCGAGGCCTGCCGCCTGCGCGCGGCCGGGTTCGCCGCCGCCGGCGTGCCCGATCCAACGCCCTACCAGGCCCGCCCCGCCTGACCGCCGCCAGCGCCATGGACCACGCCCTCGTCGCTGCGCCAACGATCGTCTGGCTCGGCTTCGCGATCGGCGCCGTGTTCGGCGCCGCCAGCCAGCGCAGCGGCTTCTGCACGATGGGCGCGGTAGCGGACGTGGTGAATATCGGCGACTGGACACGGATGCGGATGTGGGCGCTCGCAGTCGCCGTCGCCATCCTCGGCACGGGCGCACTGCAGACGTTCGGCGTCTTCGACCCCGCAAAGACGATGTACACCGGCAGCCGCCTGCCCTGGCTATCGCACCTCGTCGGCGGGCTCGCCTTCGGCATCGGCATGACACTCGCCTCGGGCTGCGCCGGCAAGACGCTGATCCGCATCGGTGGCGGCAACCTGAAGTCGGTGGTGGTGTCCGTGTTCCTCGCGATTGGCGCCTCGATGACGCTGCGCGGGCTCACCGGCGTGTGGCGGGTGACGCTGCTCGATCCGGTGGCGATCCAGCTGCCTCACGCCCAGACCCTGCCCGCCTTCCTCGCCGCTAGCAGCCTGTCGGACTACCCCCTGTAAAATGCCGCATCGCCCCCGGATCCTGAGAGCATGAGCCGCTTCCGCCCGATCGACCGCCAAACGGACTACCTGCTGCCGCCCTCGGTACAGGAGTGGCTGCCCGAAACGCACCTGGCGCGCTATGTGGTCGACGTGGTCGAGGCACTGGACCTGTCGGCGCTGGAGCGGGCGTATGCGGGGCGTGGGAGCGATGCGTACCACCCGGCGATGCTGCTGTCGCTGCTGATCTACGGCTACGCGACGGGGACGCATTCGAGCCGCCGGATCGAGCGGGCGACTTACGATTCGCTGGCGTTTAGGTTCATCGCCTGCAACCAGCACCCGGACCACGACACCCTGGCGAGTTTCCGGCGCCGCTTCGGCGAACAGTTCGCCGAGCTCTTCGTGCAAGTGCTGCAGGTCGCACGCGAGAACCAGCTCTCGCGCTTTGGCACGGTCAGCCTGGACGGCACCAAGCTGCACGCCAACGCCTCCCGGCACAGTGCGCTGTCTTACGGGCACGCGCAGAAGATCGAAGCGCAGCTCAAAGCCGAGGT
>JAKLLJ010000130.1 GCA_023150215.1 Thauera sp.
CTTCGACGAGGTCGGGGTGGAAGCTCACGCTGTCGGCGTCGGTCTGTTCGGCCTCGAGGCGGCCCTGCATCGCGCGCAGGCCCAGATAGCGCTGGCGCACGGACTCGTGGTTGGCGCGCGCGGTGGCGGCGTCGAGCTCGATGAGGACCTGGCCTTCGTGCACGAGCTCGCCCTCGCCCACCAGCACGCGCTTGATGATGCCGCCGCTCAGGTGCTGCACCGCCTTGCGCTTGGTGTCCACCATCACCGTGCCCTGCGCGGGCACGCCTTCGTCGAGCGGCGCGAGCGCGGCCCACAGCAGGAAGCCGCCGAAGCCGAGGCCGAGCGCCCACAGGCCGACGCGGGCGGCGCGGCCAGTGTCGGCGGGGGGCACACCCTTGCCGGGCGCGGCCGTCGGGAGGTTGTTGAAGTCGGAATTAGCCATGTTTGTCGTGTCCAGCGGAAATCGTTGCGAAGTCGGTCGGCAAGGGGGGCGCCGCTCAGCCGAGCGCGGGCGCGGGGGGCGCTGCGGACGGGGCGGGTGCCGGAGCGGGCGCGGCGGCGGGCGGGCGGGCCTGCGCCTGCAGCCAGGTCAGCACCGCGTCGCGTGATCCCTGGCACAGCACGCGGCCGTCGCGCAGCACCAGCAGCTGGTCGGCGACCGCGATCGCGCCCGGCCGGTGGGTGATCAGAAACACCGTGCGCCCCTTGTCGCGCAGCTCGCGCACGGCCCGCATCAGCGCGGCCTCGCCGACGTCGTCGAGGTTGGCGTTGGGTTCGTCGAGCACGATCAGCGCCGGGTCGCCATAGATCGCGCGCGCCAGGCCGACGCGCTGGCGCTGGCCACCCGAGAGCAGGCTGCCGGCCTCGCCCATCGGCGTGTCGTAGCCCTTGGGGAAGCGCAGGATCATGTCGTGCAACCCGGCGCTGCGTGCGGCGGCGATCACCTTGTCGGACTCGACCTCGGCGAAGCGCGCGATGTTCTCGGCGATGGTGCCGTCGAAGAGCTCGATGTCCTGCGGCAGGTAGCCGACATGGGGCCCCAGCTCGGCACGACTCCAGCCGTCGAGCGGATGGCCGTCGAGGAGAACCTCGCCGGAGACGTCCGGCCAGATCCCCATCAGCACGCGCGCCAGCGTCGACTTGCCCGAGCCCGACGGACCGAGGACCACGGTGACCGAGCCCGGGCGGGCGTGCAGACTCACCCCGTGCAGGATCGGCTCGGCACGCCCGGGCGCGCTCGCCACCACGTCGCGCAGCTCCATCTCGCCGCTCGGCGGCACGCGGCTGAGCGCGGGGTCGCGCTCGGGGTGGGCCTGCAGCAGCGTTTCCAGGCGCAGGAAGGCGGTGCGCGCGCTGATGAAGCTGCGCCAGGTGTTGACCATCTGGTCGATCGGCGCCAGGGCACGCGACATCAGCACGTTGGCGGCGATCATGCCGCCGGCGGTGAGCTCGCCCTCGATCACCAGCAGCGCGCCGGCCGCCAGCGCGAGCGACTGCTGGCAGTAACGCACCCACTTGCTGATTGCACCGATGCGGTGGGTGAGCCCCTGCGCGGCGCCCTGGCGCTCCATGTACTCGGCGTGGCGGCCGGCCCAGCGCTCGCGCAGACCCGACAGCATGCCCATCGACTCGACCACCTCGGCATTGCGCAGCTTGCCCTGCAGGTAGAGGTTGACGTCGAGCGCGGCCTTGGAGGCCTGCTCGGACGGGACGATGGTGCGGCGGTGGCCGAACCAGGCGAGCGCGGCCTGCACCAGCGCAAAGCCGATCGAGGTCCAGCCGAGGAAGGGGTGCAGGAAGAACAGCACGCCAATGTAGATCGGCGCCCAGGGCGCGTCGAAGAAGGTGAAGATGCCGTTGCCGGTGAGGAACTGGCGCACCTCGGTGAGATCGTTGAAGGCGCGCTGCGCGGGGGCGCCCGACTGGCTGAGGTTGGCCTCGAAGCTGGCGTTGAACACCCGCGTGCTGAGCACCGCATCGAGGCGCACGCCGGCGCGCACCAGCAGGCGCGAACGCGACCACTCGGCGAACGCCATCACCGCGAAGAAGAACAGCGTGATCAGCGACACCACCAGCAGGGTGAGCTCGCTGCGGCTGACCAGCACGCGGTCGTAGATCTGCAGCATGTAGAGCGTGGGGGCGAGCATCAGCACGTTGGCCACCATGCTGAAGATGCCCACGATCAGGAATTCGCGCCTGAACGCGTAGAGGGTGGCAGCGAGTTCGCTGCGCGCAAAGAAACCGGTGACTGCCATGTTCGTTCCGATCGAGTCGTTCGTGGAGCGGCGCTCAGTGCGCCGCTGCAAGCGCGGGGCCGGCAGCCGGGGCCGGCACGGGACGCGCGCCCTGGGCCTGCTGTGCAGCTTGCTGTGCCGCCTGGTTGAGCGCTTCGAGCACCTGGTCGCGCGGACCGAAGGCCTGCTGCACGCCGTCGCGCAGCACCAGCATCTTGTCGGCCACGGCGAGCACGCTGGTGCGGTGGGTCATGATGACGAAGGTGGTGCCGCGCGCCTTGAGCTGCGCGATCGCCTGCGCCAGCGCGGCGTCGCCGGCCTCGTCGAGGCTGGAGTTGGGCTCGTCGAGCACCACGAACACCGGATCGTCGTAGAGCGCACGCGCCAGCGCCACGCGCTGGCGCTGGCCGCCGGAGAGGATCGCGCCATCGCGCCCGACCGGGCTGTCGTAGCCCTGCGGCAGCGCCAGGATGAAGGCGTGCAGGCCGACCAGGCTTGCCGCCGCGTGCACCTTGTCCATGTCCACCTCGCCGAAGCGGGCGATGTTCTCGGCGAGCGTGCCTTCGAGCAGCTCCACCCCTTGCGGCAGGTAGCCGAGATGCGGGCCGAGCTCGAGCTTGTCCCACGCGAACACGTCGGCGCCATCGAGGCGCACCTTGCCGCTGATCGCCGGCCACAGGCCCACCAGCAGGCGCGCGAGCGTGGTCTTGCCGGAGGCCGAGGGCCCCACCACGGCGAGCACCTCGCCCGCCTGCAGGGCAAAGGCGATGCCGCGCAGGATCGGCGCGTTGCTGCCGGGCGCGCCGGCGATCACGCTCTCCACGCCGAGCACGCCGCGCGGCGCGGGCAGCGCCATCGCCGGCGCCCGTTCGGGCACCTGGGTGAGCAACTGGTCGAGGCGGCGCCAGGCATCGCGCACGTTCACCACGCCCCGCCACTGGCTCACCATCTGCACCAGCGGCGCCAGCATGCGCCCGCCCAGCACCGAGGCCACGATCATCATGCCGGGGCCGCCGGCGAGCGCATCCTCGAGGATCAGCCAGCCGCCGAGGCCGAGCAGCAGCGAACCCATCGTGGTCTGCACGAACTTGCTGCCGGCCCGAAAGGCGCCGGCCTTGTCCGAGGCCTGCGCCTGCTTGCCGAGGAACTCGTGCTGCTTCTCCATCCAGCGGCGGTGGATGTGGTGCAGCATGCCCATCGCCTCGATGACCTCGGCGTTGCGCAGGGAGCCGTCGGCATACTGCTGCGCGGCGATCGCCGAGCGGTTGGCTTCGGTAAGCGGCGGGTTGGTGCTGCGCTCGTTGAGCCACGCCAGCCCGACCTGCACCACGGCGCCGCCCACCGCCGCCCAGCCGAGCACCGGGCTGGCGAGGAACAGGATCACCATGAACACCAGCGAGACCGGCGACTCCATGACCGCGCCCACCACCGGGTTGTGCAGGAAGTCGCGCACGGTGCGGAAGTCGTTCATCGGCTGCACGCTCGGCGGCCCCAGGCGGCGCAGGTTGGATTCGTACATGGCCTGGAACACGCGCGGCGCCATGCGGCGGTCGAGCAGCTGGCCGGCTTCGCGCATGGTCTCGGAGCGCGCCCAGTCGAGCACCTCCATGACGATGTAGGCCACCACCACCACCACGGTCAGCATGCCCAGGGTGATGTAGCTGCGGCTGTTCACCACACGCTCGTAGACCTCGAACATATAGGCGGTGGGGGCCAGCACCAGCAGGGCGCCGATGAGGGCGAAGCCGAAGGCGCGCCAGTAGTGCGACTTGAAAGCGAGCACGGCTTCGTGCAGCTCGGACGGTTTCTTGTTCGGGTTCATGCGCTCTCTTCAACCATCAGGTATTCGGGAATCTCGTCGGGGGCGGGCGGTGCCGGGTCGGCCGCATCGGCCTCGGTCTCGGCGAACGCGAATGCCAGCTCGAAGCCGCCGTCGGCCTGCTGCGAGAGCACGATCTCGCGCAGCTTCTGCGCGTGGAAGGCGGTCTCGTCTTCGGGGCGCAGCGCGAGCTGGAAGCGCATGCGGCCGTCGAGCGTATACATCGACACCTGGCCCGCCTTGAGGCTCAGTGTGTGGCGGTCGAAATACACCGGGCAGTTGTCGGCGAAGCGCAGCAGCGGCAGCGGGCGCTCGCCCACGCGAGCGACGTTGAACGGGCTCTTCGGGTGCTGGTACACCAGCCGGCTGGCACGGCACACCGAGTAGATCGCGTTGCACACCATCTGCGAGCCGATCTCGGGAAACTGCTCGCGCAGCCCCTTGTAGGTCATGTGGTGGAGCGCCACCCGGTTCCAGCAGCGCGTGTCGCGCACCACCGGCGCCAGAGTGTTGCACAGGCGCGCGAACGCCACCTGCAGCTCGAGCAGGCGGGTGCGTTGTGCGGGCGAAGTGTCGAGCCGGAGGCGGAGCAGGGTGCGCATGTGGGGCGCGATTGTACAACATGTCCTATATGAAAAAACGGGACTGCTTCACGAAGCGCCCGGCGCGCAGCCCCACCCCCGCCGGCCCTGCCCGCCTCCGCTGCCGCGGCGCAACATGGACATGAATTCGGCGAGCGCTGATGCGATAATGCATGATGATTTCCCGGCAAGCGGATGGGCCGCGCCCCGAAAAGAGGTTCTATTTGTGAGCAAGTCTGCAATCGTCACCGGTATCACCGGACAAGATGGCGCCTACCTGGCCGAGCTCCTGCTCGACAAGGGCTACACGGTGTTCGGCACCTATCGCCGCACCAGCTCGGTCAATTTCTGGCGTATCGAAGAGCTCGGCATCGCGAGCCATCCGAACCTGCAACTGGTCGAATACGACCTCACCGACCTGTCGGCCAGCATTCGCCTGCTGCAGACGACCGCGGCCAGCGAGGTGTACAACCTGGCGGCGCAGAGCTTCGTGGGCGTCTCGTTCGACCAGCCGGTCACCACCGGCGAGATCACCGGGCTGGGTGCGGTGAACCTGCTCGAAGCCATCCGCATCGTGAATCCGCAGGCGCGCTTCTACCAGGCGTCGACCTCCGAGATGTTCGGCAAGGTGCAGCAGATCCCACAGACCGAAGCCACCCCCTTCTATCCGCGCAGCCCTTACGGCGTCGCCAAGCTGTATGCGCACTGGATGACGATCAACTACCGCGAGAGCTACGGGATCTTCGGTACCAGCGGCATCCTGTTCAACCACGAGTCGCCACTGCGCGGCCGCGAGTTCCTAACGCGCAAGGTCACCGACAGCATGGCCAAGATCAGGCTGGGCAAGCTCGATGTGCTCGAACTGGGCAATCTGGACGCCCGGCGCGACTGGGGCTTCGCCAGGGAGTACGTGGAAGGCATGTGGCGGATGCTGCAGGCCGAGAAGCCCGATACCTATGTGCTGGCGACCAACCGCACCGAGACCGTGCGCGACTTCGTCAGCCTGGCCGCCAAGGCGCTCGACTACGACTTGCAGTGGGAAGGCCGCGAGGACAAGGAGATCGGCATCGACCGCGTCTCGGGTCGCACGCTGGTGCGCGTCAACCCGAAGTTCTATCGCCCGGCCGAAGTCGAGCTGCTGATCGGCGACGCCGCCAAGGCCAGGGACGAGCTGGGCTGGGAAGCGAAGACCACGCTGGAGCAGCTCTGTCAGATGATGGTCGACGCGGACATCCGCCGCAACGAGCGCGGCTCCTCGTTCTGAGCGTCGACGATGAAACGCGCGCTGATCACCGGAATCCAGGGCTTCACCGGCCAATACGTCGCGGCCGAGCTCGAGCGGCATGGCTGGGAAGTCTGGGGCGTCGGCTCCCACGACCAGCCCGGCGCCGATCGCTATCGCCGCGCGGACATCGCCGACGCTGCCGCCCTGCGCGCGATCGTGGCCGAGCTGCGCCCGCATGCGGTGGTGCATCTGGCCGCAATTGCCTTCGTGGGCCACGGCGACGCCGAGGCGTTCTACCGCGTCAATCTGATCGGGACGCGCAACCTGCTCGCCGCCCTGGCGGCCGGCGACCAGCCCCCCGAATGCGTGCTGCTGGCGAGCAGCGCCAACGTCTATGGCAACACTACCGCGGGCGTGCTGAGCGAGACGACACCTCCCAACCCCGCCAACGATTACGCGGTGAGCAAGCTGGCCATGGAATACATGGCCCGGCTGTGGATGGACAAGCTGCCGATCGTGATCGCACGCCCGTTCAACTACACCGGGGTCGGTCAGTCGGAGTCTTTCCTGCTGCCGAAGATCGTGGGCCACTTCCGCCGTGGGGCGGACGTGATCGAGCTGGGCAACCTGGACGTGTGGCGCGACTTTTCCGATGTGCGCGCAGTCGCCGAAGCGTATCGACGCGTGCTGGAGACCCGCCCTGCCGGTGAAACCCTCAACGTGTGCTCGGGCAGCACGCACTCCTTGCGTGAAGTGATCGCCATGGCCGAAAGAATCTGCGGCCGTCCGATGAGCGTGCAGGTCAATCCGGCCTTTGTTCGGGCCAACGAGGTGAAGACCCTGTGCGGCGACGCGGCACGCCTGCGCGCAGTCATCGGCGAGTGGTCCTCGCCGCCGCTCGAGGAGACGCTGTGCTGGATGCTGGAGGCGCGGTGATGCGCTCGAGCCTTGGCCTGCGCACGTGCGCGGCGACATGCGCAGCCGCATTGCAGAAGTGGGCCGGCCAGGCCCCGGGCGCATGAAGACTGCCATCATTCACGACTGGCTCGTCACCTACGCAGGCGCCGAGCGGGTGCTCGAGGAAATGCTGCAGTGTTTTCCGGAGGCGGATCTTTTTTCGTTGATCGACTTCGTTCCGGCCGCACAGCGCGCCTTCCTGCGCGGAAAGACCCCGACAACGTCCTTCATGCAGAAACTGCCGCGCGTGCAGTCGCGGTACCGCAATTACCTCCCCCTGATGCCGCTTGCCGTCGAGCAGTTCGATCTTTCGCGCTACGACCTGATCATCAGCAGCAGCCACGCGGTGGCCAAGGGGGTGCTGACCGGCCCGGACCAGCTGCATGTCTGCATGTGCTACTCGCCGATTCGCTACGCCTGGGACCTGCAGCACCAGTATCTGCATGAGTCGGGCCTGACGCGGGGCCTGAAGAGCTGGATCGCGAGGCTGATCCTGCACTACATCCGGCTCTGGGATTGCCGCACGGCAAACGGGGTCGACCAGTTCATCGCCATTTCCGGCTTCATCGCCCGCCGCATCGCCAAGACCTATCGCCGCGACGCCGTCATCGTCTATCCGCCGGTCGATGTGGAGCGGTTCGCGCTGCGCGAGAAGAAGGACGATTTCTATGTCACGGCGTCGCGCCTGGTGCCCTACAAGAAGATCGACCTCATCGTCGAGGCGTTCTCGGCCATGCCCGGGCGCAGCCTGGTCGTGATCGGCGACGGCCCCGATCTCGCGAAGATTCGCGCCAAGGCGGGCGCCAATGTGCGGGTGCTCGGCTTTCAGGATGACGAAACGCTGCGCGACCACCTGCAACGGGCACGTGCCTTCGTCTTTGCCGCAGAAGAGGATTTCGGCATTGCGCCGCTGGAAGCGCAGGCCTGCGGAACCCCGGTGATCGCCTACGGCAAGGGCGGCGCTGCAGAGACGATCGTCGGCGCGTCGGGAAACGAACACTCACCATCCAGCCCGACGGGTGTCTTTTTCATGGAGCAGACTGTGCGATCCATCTGCGCCGCAGTCGAACGATTCGAGGCGACGGAAAGCGACTTCCTGCCGCAAGCCTGTCGAGCGAACGCCCTGCGCTTCGCGCCCGACCGCTTTCGTGATGAGTTCAAGGCGACCGTGGCCCGATCGATGGCGCGCGCCGGTCGCGAATCCGTCTAGGCGGCGCAAGACCCGAGCGCCCGCATCAGGCTCCCCCCCTCGTTCGAGACGCCGCCCTCCTTCCCTTCCGACGATGCCAGACCTGAAAAGCCACCCGCCCACCTTTGCGGAACGCTATCCCGTCGCGTTCGCCGCCGCCCTGGTCGACAGCGGCATTGCCTTGCTGGCTGCACACCTGGCGTTCTACATCCGGTTCGACAGCTTCGCGCTCGACCCGCACTACCTGCTGGGCTCGATCGCGTGGGCCTGCTTGGCGGTTTGCACGCTGTTCGCCCTCGGCGGATATGGATCGTGGCGGGGGCAATCCTTCACTCGCCAGGCGGCCCGCGCAGTGGGTGGGTGGCTGCTGGCGGCGGCGCTGCTGACGGTTGTCGGCTCCTTGTTGAGGACATCCGCCGACTATTCGCGGCTGTGGTTTGCGTACACGATGGCGATCAGTGCGGGACTGGGCATCGGCCTGCGCCTGCTCACCTTTCTGG
>JAKLLJ010000131.1 GCA_023150215.1 Thauera sp.
GCGCGTCGGGATAGGGCTTGCGCCGCGTGAGGCGGTCTTCCGACTGGTCGACGCCGATCACCCAGTGCTCGGGATGGGCGCGCGCGATCTGGATCGTGCTGTGGCCGACGCCGCAGCCGGCATCGAGAATCAGCGGCACGCGGCCGTCCCAGCCGGCGAGTGCGGCACTCAGCGCGGCGCGGTTGTAATCGGTGCAGGGTTTGCGGAAAGGGTGCGCGAGATGCTTGCGCACGCGCTCGGCCAGGGCCTGGTGCACGCCCTGCTGGGCGCTCTGGGGAATGCGGGAGTTCCTGGTTCATGCGGACGGCGTCGACGATGCCGCGCACGGCCGTGTGCACGACCGCGGCCTCGGGGTAATTGCGTCGCAGCAGGCCCAGCCAGAGCTTGAGCCGGCCGCAGGCATGCACCGGCGCGGCGCGCTGCTGCACGCCCGCCCAGTAGTGCGCGACGTGCGGGCGCAGCGCGATCCAGTCGGCGGGTCCGGGATCGGGATCGTGCTCGCCGCGGATGCGCCGCGCCAGCCAGGGGTCGGAGACCGCGCCGCGCCCGAGCATCACGTCGCTGGCGGCGCTGACTTCACGGCAGCGCACCCAGTCTCGCACGCTCCACACCTCGCCGTTCGCCACCACCGGCACGCCCACCGCCAGGCCGATGCGTGCGACCCACTCCCAATGCGCCGGCGCCCGGTAACCCTGCTCGCGGGTGCGCGCATGGACCACGATCGCCTGCGCCCCGCCGTCGGCGAGCGCCTGCGCGCAATCCACCGCCAGCGAGGGATCGGCAATGCCGAGCCGCATCTTGGCGCTGACCGGGATCGCCGCCGGCACCGCCGCGCTCACCGCTTGCACGATGTCGTGGAGCAGGCGCGGACGATCGAGCAGCATCGCGCCGCCGCCGTGGCGGTTGACCACCTTTGCCGGGCAGCCGAAGTTGAGGTCGATGCCGTGCGGGGCGAGGCGGGCCAGGCGCGCCGCATTCGCGGCGAGCAGCGCCGGATCGCTGCCGAGCAGTTGCACCGCCACCGGCGTGCCGGCCGCGGTGCGGCTGCCCGAGCCGATTTCCGGGCAGAGGCGCACGTAGGTGCGCGGCGGCAGCAGCGTGCCCGAGACGCGGACGAACTCCGACACCGCGAGATCGTAGCCGCCGATGCGTGTCAGCACGTCGCGCAGCACGAAGTCGGCCACGCCTTCCATCGGCGCGAGCAAAAGACGCACCTCGTTCCCCCACCGCAAGCACGGTCGACTGATCAGGCGCGCGATTGTACCGGCCGCGGCCGCCCCGGTCATTGCCGATGCGGCGCGGACCGCGCGCGATTGCAGCGGTTCTCCTTGTCAGCGGACGGGCGCTGAAGGATAATCGCGGACTTTACGACCCAGGGCGGTCACACCCGCCGCCCGCCAGAATCAGGAAACCACCATGAAAGCAGACATCCATCCCAAGTACGCCGAGGTCAACGTGACCTGCTCGTGCGGCAACACCTTCGTCACCCGCTCCACGATGGGCAAGGCCCAGTACCACGTCGAAGTCTGCTCCGCCTGCCATCCGTTCTACACCGGCAAGCAGAAGATCGTCGACACCGCCGGCCGCGTCGAGCGCTTCCGCCAGAAGTACGGCAACGTCCAGCGCGCCAGCTGAGTCGCACAACCTGCGCCGCCTGCCGTCGCGCTTTGGCGCCGGCGGCAAGGAAAGCACATCGAAGGCAGCCGCGAGCTGCCTTTTTTGTTGCCGTGCGCCCGCGGACGCCCCCGCGCCGGGCCGGAAAGCGCGCCCCCAGGACGTCAACGCTGCCGGCGCACGCTGATCGACCACCGGGGCACACCGCGCCCTCCAGCGCAAATCCGCCCACCGATCCCTGGCGGCCGCACTTGGCCCGCCCGCCGCTCCGAAGCACAATGCCCGCATGATCCGCGACCCCGTCACGCCTACCCTGTTCCAGCGCCGCGTCTATGGCACGGTCGGCCTCGCCGTGCTGGTCGGACTGTACCTGCTCGTCGGACTGACCGTGCACGACCCCTGGCGCGGTGACGATGCCCGCCACTTCGGACCGGTGCTGGCGATGCTGCGCGGCGAATCCTGGCTCGTCCCCCTGCTCGCCGGCGAGCCGCTCGCGGACTACCCGCCGCTCTATTACTGGGTCGCCGCCGCTTTTGCCAACGCCACCGCCACTTTCCTGCCCGCCCACGCCGGCGCCCGGCTGGCGAGCGCCTTCTTCGTGGCGCTGGCGATCTACTGGCTGGCGCGCGCCGCACAGTCACTGCATGGTCGCCCGGTGCGCACGCCCGCTGCCCTGCTCACTCTCGGCACCCTCGGCCTGGTGCTCCACGCCCACGAGACACAACCTCTGCTGGCGCTGTTCGCGGCGCTTGCCCTGACCCTCTCCGGCCTGGCCCGGCTGCCCGTCCGCCCGCTCGCCGGCGGACTCGAGGCGGGCGCGGGCAGCGGCCTCGCCTTTCTTGCCGCCGGATTCGGCGGCCTGATGGTCAGTGCACCGCTGCTGCCACTGGCGATGCTGCTCAGCCCCGACTGCCGCACGCCGCGTGCGAGCAGCGCGCTGCTGCTCGGACTCTGCCTGGCCCTCGCGCTGGCGGCGCTGTGGCCGCTGGCACTGCACCTGCAGCATCCCGATCTGCTCACCGTGTGGCTGCGCGCGGAATGGCTGCGCCTGGGCGCTCATCCCCTCGCCCTTGCCGAGCTGCCTCGCGTGCTCGAACTCGGCGCGTGGTTCATGTGGCCGCTGTGGCCGCTCGCGCTGTGGGCGCTGTGGCGCGGCCGTCGCCATCCGGGTGGCCTGCCGATCCTGCTGCCGCTAGCGAGCGCGCTGCTGGTGGCCGCCTGGCTGGTGGTCGGCGGTGACTTGTCGCAGGCCCGCCTGATCCCGCTCGTGCCCGCGCTCGCGCTGCTCGCCACCGCCGGCGTGCCGACCCTGCGGCGCGGCGCCGCGAGTGCGCTCGACTGGTTCTCGCTGATGAGCCTGGCGGTGTTCGGGGTGCTGGTATGGCTGGGCTGGAGCGCCCAGGTCGCCGGCTGGCCGACCGGCCTCGCGCGCCACGTGGCACGCAACACGCCCGACTTCGTCGTCCCCGACGCCGACCTCCGCCTGTTCGGCGGCCTCGCCATCACGGTGCTGTGGATCCTGCTCGTCGCCCGCCTGCCGCGCTCTCCAGCACGCGCGCCTGCCAACTGGGCGATCGGCCTGGTGATGCTGTGGAGCCTTGCGGTGGTGCTGCTGATGCCCTGGTTCGACCACGGCCGCAGCTATCGCACGGTGGTGGCGTCGCTCGACATCGCGGTCCGCGGCGAACGCGGCGGTGAGGCGCAGACCTGCATCGCCACCACCGGGCTGCCCGACGCGATGCGCAGCTCGATGGACTACTTCGCCGCGCTGCGTGTACGCAATGTCAGCGCCGACGCCACGCCCTGCCCGCTGCTGCTGGTGCATGCGGAGCGCCGCGGGCAGGTCGGCGAGCTCGCCCCCGAATGGGAAACCGTATGGGAATACCGGCGTGGCGCCGGCAAGCGCCAGGAAACCTTCCGCCTGTTGCGCCGCGCCGGGCGCTGAGCCTGCCCGTCGCGCCGCTCACTCGAGGCGCAGGAAATGCTCGCGGTAATGGCGCAGTTCGGCGATCGACTCGTGGATGTCGGCGAGCGCGGTATGGCTACCCGCCTTCTTCACCCCTGCATACACCTCGGGGCGCCAGCGCTTGGCCAGCTCCTTGAGGGTCGACACGTCCAGGTTGCGGTAGTGGAACCAGGCTTCGAGTTGCGGCATCCAGCGTGCGAGGAAACGACGATCCTGGCACACCGAGTTGCCGCACATCGGCGATGTGCGCGCCGGGATCCATTCCTTCAGGAAGGCGAGCATCTGTGCCTCGGCCTCGGCCTCCGACACGGTGGACGCGCGCACCCGCCCGCTCAGCCCGGACTTGCCGTGGGTGTTGCGGTTCCACTCGTCCATGCCGTCGAGCACGCTGTCGGGCTGGTGCACCGTGATCACTGGCGACTCGGCGATCACCTGCAGCGATTCATCGGTGAGCACCACCGCCATTTCGATGATGTGGTCACGGTCGGGTTCAAGGCCGGTCATCTCCATGTCCAGCCATATCAGCGTCTTCGGGTCCTGTGCCATAATCCATCGCCCTTTTCGGGCGCCTTCCTGGGAAACGTAGAGGGCGCGATTGTGTCACAGATCATGTGACTCGCCCGCGCCGGAACGCACCGTTCGTCCCCTTCACGGATGCGTCCCGTGGCGGAACCCGGGCCGACGCGACCTGGTCGCAGACGGTCCCGCCCATTCACCCTGTTCCGCACCACAATGAACGCCTTCGCCCTGCTGTTCCTCGCCTTCCTGATCGGCGGCGCCCTTGCCGGCCTCGTCCTGCTGCGGCGCAACGTGCGCCATGTGCAGGCTCACCGTGATGCCGTGCCGGCGGCGTTCGCCGCCTCCATCCCGCTCGCCTCGCACCAGCGCGCAGCCGACTACACCGTCGCGCGCGCACGCTTGTCGGGCGTGCACATCGTGGCCAATGCTGCGTTCGTGCTCGTGCTGACCCTCGGCGGCGGCCTGCAGGCGGTGCACGACGCCTGGGCTGCGGTGCTGGCGCCGGGCGGACTCGCCCACGGCGTCGCGCTGCTGGGCGCGCTCGGCGTGCTCGGCTGGCTCTTTGAGCTGCCCTTAGTGCTCGTGCGCACCTTCGTGATCGAGAAGAAATTCGGCTTCAACCGCATGACGCCGCGCCTCTACCTCGCCGACACCGTGCGCGAGGCCGCGCTCGCCGCGCTGATCGGGCTGCCGCTGCTCGCCGCGGTGCTGTGGCTGACGCTGGCGACGGGCGCGCTGTGGTGGGCCTGGGTGTGGGCGTTCTGGCTCGGCTTCAACCTGCTCGCGATGGTGATCTGGCCGACCTTCATCGCGCCGCTGTTCAACAAGTTCACCCCGCTCGCCGACGCCACGCTGAAGGCGCGCGTCGAGGCCCTGCTCGCGCGCTGCGGCTTTCGCGCCAAGGGGCTTTTCGTGATGGACGGCTCGCGCCGCTCGGCCCACGGCAACGCCTACTTCACCGGGCTGGGCGCGGCCAAGCGCATCGTGTTCTTCGACACCCTGCTCGACAAGCTCGACGCCGACGAGGTCGAGGCGGTGCTCGCCCACGAGCTTGGCCACTTCCGCCACCGCCACTTGCTGCGCCGCCTGGCCTTCCTCGCCCCCGCCAGCCTCGGCCTGCTCGCCCTGCTCGGCGAGCTGATGCAGCAGTCGTGGTTCTTCACCGCGCTCGGCATGCAGGCGACCGACGTGGCGAGCGCTCTGGCGCTGTTCATGCTCGTGCTGCCGGTGTTCGCCTTTCCGCTCGCCCCGGCGCTCAGCCACTGGTCACGCAAGCACGAATACGAGGCCGACCATTACGCCGCGCAGCAGGCCGACGCAGGCAAGCTGGTGAGCGCGCTGGTCAAGCTCTACCGCGACAATGCCGCCACGCTGACGCCCGATCCGCTGTATTCGCGCTTCCATGATTCACACCCGCCCGCGGCATTGCGCATCGCCCGCCTGCAGGCGCTACAGAGGTGAGCGGGATGAGGAAACGCACCCACGCCGGTCCGCTGCCGGCCACCCACACCGCCGGCGTGGTGGTCGCCGCATTCGGTCGCCACTACGAGGTGGACACCGCCGGCGGCCGCCTGCGCTGCTACCCGCGCGGCAAGCGCAGCAGCTACGCCTGCGGCGACGAGATCGAGGTCGTCCCCGGCGGCGACGGCCAGGGCGTGATCGAGACCCTGCATGCGCGCCGCAACCTGCTGTGGCGCTCCGACGCCTTCCGCGAAAAGCTGATCGCCTCCAACCTCAGCCACCTGGTGATCGTGGTCGCCACCGAGCCGGGTTTCTCCGACCTGCTGGTGTCGCGCTGCATCGCCGCCGCAGAAAGCCAGGACATCACCCCGCTGATCGTGCTCAACAAGGCCGACCTCGCCGATCGCCTGGCAAGCGCACGCACCCAGCTCGCGCCCTTCCGCACCCTCGGCTACGAAGTCCTGGAAGTGTCCGCACTGCACGGCGCCGAGACCCTGCGCAAGCGGCTGGCAGGGCTGCAGGCGATCTTCGTCGGCCAGTCGGGGATGGGCAAATCGACCCTCACCAACGCCCTGATCCCGGAAGCCCGGGCCGAGACGCGGGAGATCTCGGAGGTGCTGGATACCGGCAAGCACACCACCACCTTCGCCCGCCTCTACCGCCTGCCGGTCGCTGCCGACGAAACGCGCGGCGGCTGGCTGATCGACAGCCCCGGCCTGCAGGTGTTCGGGCTCGCCCATCTGTCGGCCGACGATCTCGCCGAGGCCTTCATCGAGTTTCGCCCGCATCTTGGCCGCTGCCGCTTCCGCGACTGCCGGCATGAGAACGAACCCGGCTGCGCCCTGCTCGCCGCGGTGACAGCGGGCGCCATCCACCTGCGACGCTGGGAGCACTACCGCGCCATCCGCAGCGAGATCGCCGAAGCGCGTCGCCTCAACCCGGGCTGGTGAGCCCCCCGGGCGGACGCCCGTCGGCGAGCAGGAAGTCGCGCACCACCGCGATCTGTGCCGGATCCATCAGCATCGGCGCGTGGCCCACGCCGGCGAACTCCACCGTGCGTGCGCGCGGCCCGCGCCCGGCCATGGCGGCGAAGGTCGCCGCCTCGAGCAGGTCGGATTCGGCACCGCGCAGGGCCAGGGTCGGGCAGCGCACGCCGTCGTAGACCGGCCAAAGGTCGATGTCGGTGACGATCGGCGTGCTGCGGAAGGCATCACCGAGCCCAGGGTCATACACCATCGCGAAGCCGCCTTCCGTGTCGTCCACCGCGCGTATCGAGTACTCGGTGAGATGCCGCCACTGCGCCGCGCTGAGCGCACCGAAGGGCGCACCCACCTCGCGGATGTAGGCTTCCGCCGCGGCAAAATCGGCAAAACGCGGCGCGCGCCCGACGTACTGGCCGATGCGGCGCAGCGAGGTGGCGGTGATGATCGGGCCCACGTCGTTGAGCACCATGCGCGTGATCGGCGTGCCTGCCTGGCTGGCGAGGATCATGCCGATGATGCCGCCCATCGAGGTGCCGACCCAGTGCACCTCCTCCACGTCGAGACGGGCGATCAGGGTGACCATGTCGGCGACGTAGACCGGAAAACCGTAGTCGTCCTTCACGCCGAGCCAGTCGCTGCGACCGCGCCCGACCACGTCCGGGCACACCACCCGGTAATGATCGGCGAGCGCGCGCGCGAGGTCGTCGAAGTCGCGTCCGTTGCGGGTGAGCCCGTGCACGCACACCAGCACGCGCGGATTGTCCGCATCTCCCCATTCCGTGTAGGCCATGCGGTGCAGGCCGTGCGGATCGCAGCACTGCACCTGGCGGTGGCGCGCCGCACACGCGATCGGCGCCGGTGGTGGCGCGCACACGTCTGCAGCAGGCCCGGCCGGGGCGGGCGATGGCGGGGTCGGCGCAGACAGCAGGGGCGGACGGAACAGCTTCTTCAAGGTGTCGAGCAGGGACATGGGCAGCAGGTGGAAGAAGTTCGACGAGCTGGCAGTCTAGCCCGAAGCGCCGACAAATCCACTCAGCGCCCATGCCAGTAACGCGGCCGACGCTCGCGCTGCGCGCTGACCATCACCCCCTCATCGGCCTGCGCCGCGAACTCGAGCAGGATCGCGCCCTGCGCGTCGGTGCGCCAGTTGCGTGCGCCGGCCGCGGCCCAGCGCGCCCACACCTCGGCGTGCGGATGGCCGAAGGCGTTGCGGCGACCGGTCGAATGCACCACATGCTCGGGCAGGGTCGCGTCCACCAAGGCGGGCGAGGACGACGAGCGACTGCCGTGATGCGGGCTCACCACCACTGCGCTGCGCAGCGCCGCGCCGCCCTGCCCGGCCACCAGCGCAAGCTCGGCGGCCGCGCCGATATCGCCCGTGAGCAGCAGCACGCCCGCAGCGGCGGCGACGCGCAACACACACGAAGCGTCGTTGTCGTGCCCGCCTGCGCCTGCGGGCCCAGCCCGTGCGCCCGCCACTGCAGGCTCAGGATGGACGATCTCGAAGCGCACGCCGTCGCGCGTCCATGGCGCAATGCCCGCGCATTCCGCCACCCGCAGACCCGCAGGCAGGCGCGCCGCCCATTGCGCCTGTCCGGCGGCCGAAGCTGCCGCACCGGCCAGCACCTGCGCGGCGGGCAGCGCACTCAGCACGGTGGTGGCTCCGCCAATGTGGTCTGCGTCCGGATGCGACAGCACGACCCGATCGAGCGCCCGCACGCCAGCGGCGCGCAGCCATGGCAGGACCACCCGGCTCCCGGCATCGGCCGCCTCGCCATAGGGCGGACTGGCGTCATAGAGCAGATCATGGCCGTGAGTCTGCACGTGCACCGCGAGCCCCTGCCCCACATCCAGCACCCAGGCGCGGAACCCGCCCGGGGGTGGGCGCGCCGGTTGCCAGACGAGCAGCGCGGCGAGCAGCACCGG
>JAKLLJ010000132.1:0-8229 GCA_023150215.1 Thauera sp.
CGGCACCGGCACCGGGCTCGCGCCCTATCTCTCCATCCTGCAGGACGAGACCACCTGGCAGCGCTTCGAGCGGCTGATCCTCGTCCACTGCGCCCGCGTCGCCGAAGACCTGGCCTACCAGGCCGAGATCGCCGAGCTGCGCCAGCAAGCCGTCTCGCGTCGCCAGGAATACCGCAAGGAGGTCGAGACCGAGCTCGGCAACGTGCTGCGCGAGGTGCAGTCCGAGGCCGAGAAGCTGGTCGCCGTGCGCGCCGACCTCGAGCGCACCGAGATCCGCTCGCCGGCCTCGGGGCAGGCGATCGGCCTCGCCGTGCAGACCGTGGGCGGCGTGATCCAGGCCGGGCAGAAGCTGATGGACATCGTGCCCGAAGACGAGCCCCTGCTGCTGGAGGCGAAGATCGAGCCGCACCTGATCGACAAGGTGCGCACTGGCCTGATCACCGACGTGCGCTTCAACGCCTTTTCGCACTCGCCGCAGCTGGTGGTCGAGGGCGAGATCATGTCGGTGTCGAGCGACCTGCTCACCGAACAGCTCGGCGGGGGGCAGATTTCCTACTACCTCGCGCGCGTCAAGGTCACCCCCGAAGGCATGAAGGTGCTCGGCACGCGCCGCATGCAGCCCGGCATGCCGGTCGAGGTGGTGATCAAGACCGGCGAGCGCTCGATGCTGACCTACCTGCTCAACCCGCTCACCAAGCGTCTCGCCGCATCGATGAAGGAGGAGTGAGCATGCGCACCCCTCGCTTCCTGCTCGCCGCCGCGCTCGCAGGCATGCTCGGCGCCACGGCCACGCCGGCGTGGAGCCTGGACCTGATGGCGGCCTACCAGGCCGCCCTCGCCCAGGACGCCCGCATCCGCGCCGCGCGCGCCGCGCGCGACTCGGCGATCGAGCGCCTGCCGCAGGCGCGCGCGCAGCTGATGCCCAACATCGCGATCAACATCGGCCGCAACAAGAACGACGTCGATCGCACCCAGGAAAGCGTCCTCGGCCGCGAAGTCGAGGTCAACGAGGAGTACTTCAGCTACAACCAGACCCTGCAACTGCGCCAGCCGCTGTTCCGCATGCCGCTGTTCGCCGGCCTGCGCCAGGCCGGCTACCTGGTCGACGACGCCGAAGCCACCCTCGAGCGCGAGCTGCAGGACCTCGGCGCGCGCGTCAGTGGCGCCTACATGGAAGCGCTGCTGGCGCAGGATGCGCTCGAGCTCACGCTCAAGCAGAAGGCGTTCACCACCACCCAGCTCGACGCCGCGCGCAAGTCGCTCGCCGCCGGCTTCGGCACCCGCACCGACATCGACGAAGCGCAGGCGCGCCTCGACATGAACCTCGCCGACGAGCTCAGTGCGCGCCAGCACGTCGAGTTCACCCGCCGCCAGCTCGAGATCCTGATCGACCAGCCGGTCGACGCGCTGCTCAAGGTCGACGCCAAGCGCCTGCCGCTGCTGCCGCCCGAGCCTGCCGACGTCGCCGAGTGGATCCGCATGGCCGAAGAGCACAGCCCCGAGGTGCATGCACTGCAGGCCCGCGTCGACGCCGCCAGGGCCGAGATCGCCAAGGCCCGCGGCGGCCACTATCCCACCGTGGACGCGGTGGCGCAGATCTCCAAGAGCGGCAGCGAGAACGTCACCTCGCCCAGATCGAGCTACACCAACCACATGATCGGCGTGCAGGTGAACATCCCGCTGTTCGCCGGCGGCTATGTGAACTCCACCGTGCGCCAGGCGGTCGCCGAACAGGTCCGCGCCCAGGAAAACCTCGAGGCCACCCGCCGCGATCTCGCCGTGCGCGTGCATCGCGAGCACCGCGGCGTCACCGAGGGCGTGCTCAAGGTGCGCGCGCTCGAGCAGGCGGTGCGCTCGGCGCAGCAGTTGGTCACCTCAAGCAAGCGCTCCTTCGAGGCCGGCAGCCGTAGCATGGTCGATGTGCTCGACGCCGAACAGCGCCTGCAGGGCACGCTGCACGACCTGGCCGAAGCGCGCTACCTTTACCTGGTGTCGCGGGTGCGCTTGAAGGCGCTGGTGGGCATGGATCGCGAGCAGAGCATCGGCGAGGTCAATGGCTGGCTGGGTAGCTGAGCGCCACGGCGGCGCGCACCACGGCACAACCGAGCCGTCCTTTCACCAACCGCTTCGCGGAGCGCTTCGTCAGTGAGCCTGCCCAGCCGATTGCGAAAGCGCTTGTTTGCGGGCCGTGGCGTCGCCGCCTCGATGTCGTGGGGCGCCATCACGGTGGAGCGGCGGCGGGCGGTGCGCGTGCTGATCGGCGTGCTGGCACTGGGCGTCGCCATCCTCCTCAGCCTGCCGCGCGAGCATGGGCAATTGTTCGTCACCGACGAGCTCCTGCGCGACGCCATCCTGCGTGCCCAGGCGCGCTCGGCGCCGGAAACGCGCATCACCATCGTCGATATCGACGAAGCCAGTCTCGCCGCGCAGGGCGCCTGGCCCTGGCCCCGCGGCCGCATCGCCGACCTTGTCGAAACCTTGCTGTCCCACTACGGCGCACGCGGACTGGCGCTCGACATCCTCTTTCCCGAGCCGGGCGATCCCGTCGGCGATGCCCGCCTTGCCGCGCTCGCGACCCACGCGCCGCTCACGATGGCGGTCGCACTCAGCTACGAGTACGAGGCGGTGCAGGTCCACACCGGGCAGCTGCCGGCCCGCATATCGCCGTTTGCCGCACAGGCTGCGGTTGCCGCCAGGGGCTTTGTCGGCAATCACGCCGGTTTTGCGGACGCCGCCTGCACCGGCAACATCGGCTTCAAGCCCGACAAGGACGGCTCCTTGCGGCGCTTGCCGGTCCTGTCCCATCTCGGCGGCACCGATTTCGCCCATCTTTCCCTCGCCCTGCTTACCTGCAGCGTCGTGGGCGGGGCCGCCGGGGTGAGCGTTCCGCAGCCGTTTCCGGGCCGCGACGGGTTCTGGCGCATACCGATCCGGCGCAGCGCCGAGGCCTACACCGTCATTCCCGCCGCCGCGATCCTCGACCGCAGCGCGCCGCTCGCCTTGCTGCAAGGGCGCTGGGTCATCGTCGGGGCGTCGGCGCTGAGCCTCGGCGACCGCGTCACCACGCCGCTCTCCAGCAGTGGGCCCGGATTGCTCGTGCACGCCCTGGCCGCCTCGGCATTGCTGGACGCGAGCGAAGACGGCGCCTGGCGGACCTGGTCGGGCACATCGCTTGCGCTGGCCTGGGTGTCGGCAAGCCTCGTGTTCCTGTTGTGGATCCTTCCGCGCGTGCCGGTGTGGGTGGGAACCGGGCTGCTGCTCGCGAGCGCGGCGGTGTGGATGAGCGGGGCGTGGTTGATGACCGCGCATGGCGGCGTCGTGCCCATCGTTCCGGTCCTCGTCGCCTACCTGGTGGTGCTCCTGCTCGCCATTCCCTACGAATGGTGGCTCAGCCAACGCGAATCGCGCGGCGTGTTGCGCATGTTCTCGCAGTATCTGTCGCCGGCGGTGGTGGCCGAGCTGATGCGCATCGGACCCGACGAGCACTTGCAGCCCGCCCTCAAGGAAGTCACCGTGCTCATCGCCGACATGGAGGGCTACACCGTCCTCACGTCTTCGTTGTCGCTCGTCGAAGCGGTCGAACTCACCCAGCGCTTTCTCGGCTGCCTCACGCGTCCGATCCTCGATGAAGGCGGCACGCTCGACAAATACACCGGTGACGGCGTGGTGGCCTTCTGGGGCGCGCCCTTGCCGTGCGCCGACCATGCCGATCGCGCCCTCGAGGCGGCGCTGCAGATCCTTGCGCTGGTCGACGCGACCAATCAGGAGCGCATCGCCGCGGGCAAGCGCCCGGTGCGGGTGCGCATCGGCATCGAGAGCGGCCTGGCCCTGGTGGGCGACCTGGGGACCGAGTTCCGCAGTGCCTACACCGCGGTCGGCGACTGCATCAACTTTGCATCCAAGCTGCAGGAAATGGCCCGCAGCCTGCCGGTGGACATCGTCGTCGGACCCAAGGCCAGCAAGTCGGTCAGGACGCACGCGCTCACCAGCATCGGCATGGTCGAGGTCCGTGGCGCCGGGCAGGCGCTCGAACTATTCGCTCCCGCTGGCCCCGCCGCGGCCCCGCGGCGTGCGGACACCGGGTCCGCCTGAGGCCGCACGCGGCGTCAGCACTTCATGCCCCGCGCCGCAGCCACCCGGCGGTACACCTCGACGGTTTCGCGCGCGCACCGCGCCCAGCTGAAGTCGGCCGCGCGCGCCAGCCCGCGCGCACGCCAGCCGGCCGCCGCGTGCGGGTCCTCGAGCAGCTCGTGCAGATGATTGCGGAAGGCGTCCACGTCGAGCGGATCGACCAGCAGGCCGCCATCACCGACGACTTCCGGCAGCGAAGTCCGGTTCGACGTGATCACCGGCACCCCGGACGCCATCGCCTCCAGCGGCGGCAGGCCGAAGCCCTCGTAGATCGACGGGTAGATGAAGGCTGCCGCACCGGCATACAGCAGCGGGATCGTGGCATCGGGCAGATAGCCGAGCAGGCGCAGCTCGCCGCGGGCAAGCAAGGTGGCCGCTTGCTTCTCCAGGGCGTCGGTATGCCAGCCCGACATGCCGGCGACCACCAGCGGATAGCGCTTGCGCAAGGCCGCGGGCAACTGCGCATAGGCCTGGAACAGGGTGCCCAGGTTCTTGCGCGGCTCCAGCGTGCCGACGCACAGCAAGTAGCCGCCCGCGTGCAGCGACAGCGCCTCCAGCGGGCCGGCGAGTTCCTGTGCCGGACGCGGGCGAAAGCGCGCGTCGGCGGCCAGGTGGGTGATCGTCAGGCGCTCGGGGCCGACGTCGAAACGCTGCTGGACGGCGCTCGCCGTCGCCTGGGAGGCCACGATGATGTGATCGGCGCGCGCCACGGCGGGTGGCAGCTCGCGCAAGGTGATCTCGACCCGCTCGCGCGGGTGGGTTTCCGGGTGGTCGAAACAGGACAGATCGAACACCGTCAGGACCGTCGGCCCCTTGTACGGCAGCGGCAGGTAATTGGGCTCGTGGTAGATCGCGCCGCCTTCCTTGCCGGCGTGATACGCAAAGCTCAGCTTCTCGGCATAGCGGCGCAGCTCGCGCGGTCGCGGCACGAACTTCTTGACCAGGTGGTAAGCCATGCGCAGGCCGTGGGCGCTGTCGGGCGTGGGCAGCTGCACTGCGCCCGCGGCGTCGGCATCGACCGCACGCGGCAAACCCTTTTCGCAGCGCAGGCCGTAGTAAATACTGAGATTGACGTCGTCGAAGGTCGACATTTCGCCGAACAGATGCCGGATGTACTGCCCGATCCCGGTCAGCGGGGCGAGCAAGGGCGTGCCATTCACCAACACATTCATCAACTGAAAACTCCTTTGGGCAACACCGCGCACAGCGTCGCGCCGGCGGCGATGCCGATCACGTTGAAGGCCATGTCGATAAAGCAGAAACCACTCCCGTAGCGCCGATCCCAGAACTCCTTGGCCAGCCCCACCACGAACACCGCCGTGACCGCCCAGGCGGCAGGCCACAGCACGTGCGCGGTCATCGTCAGCCAGAAGCTCCACTGCACATGCAGGCGCTTGTCGGGCTCGGCGATGCGTTGCCGAAGCGCGCCCGACCACTGACTCCAGGCATCACGTGCGAGCCGAAACGATGGCTCAAGCCCCATTTTTGTCCGAATCGAGGATCATCGCCTTGAGTTGCGCCGGCCGGCGCACGATCAGCCGGCGCAGGTCCTTTTCGACCACCTCGTTCTGGATGAGGACCTGCAAGGCTCGCGACACCGTCTCGCGACTGGTGTTGGCCATGATCGCGATCTCCTGCTGCGTCGGCATGTTCTCGATCACGTCGAGCCCGCCGGGAGCGGTCTTGGTGAGTTGCGCGAGGAGGGCGAAGACGCGCTGATGCGCGTTGGGAATGCCGAGGATGGCGCGATGACTCGATGCGCTGCGAATCTTTTGTGCGAGCCGTTTCATCACCCGCTCGGCAACCAGCGCGTGTGCATAGATCAGGCTGACCGCCTGCGTGCGTGGCAGCAGCGACACGAGTGACGGTTCGGTGGCGATCACCGAGGCCGAGCGTGGCAGCCCGTCGATGATCGACAACTCGCCGAAGTAGTCGCCCGGCGACAGGAAGGACAAGCCGATCTCGCGGCCGTCTTCGGTCAGGTCCACCACCTTCAGACGTCCGGCAAGCAAGAACAGCAGGTAATCCCCGCCTCCGCCCTTGTGCAGGACATAGTCGTCCTTCTCCACCTTGCGAAAATGCATGGACAAGCCGATCTGCTTGAGAACATCAGGGGCGAGTCCGGACAGCAGGGGAATGTTCTGCAGATGGACGGTGACCACCTTCGAATGACTTGCCGGAGGCGGAATCTGGCCGGCAGCAAGGGATTCGGTATCGTTCTCGGCAGTCAAATGGCGTGCTCTCGTACAAAGATGGCGGATAAGGACGGTCAGCCGGTGATCGGTGCCTCACGCGTCTCACTCGGCATCAGTGTTCCAAGTGTACCCCGAAAGTCACGCCCCTCGATCAGGGCGCAAGGCAATCGCACGGCGCAAACAGCGAGAACTTCGCGGCTTCCGCCGCTCCTACAGGGGGTGGGGGGGCGCGGCTTTCGCGTGTAGGAGCGCCGGAAGGCGCGAACGCGGCGGTGGGATTGGCGCGCGCGTGGAGTGCCCGGCCGCCGGTTCGCGGCTGCCGCCGCTCCTACAGGGCGTGGAGGCGCGGCTTGCGCCTGTAGGAGCGGCGGCAGCCGCGAACTTTTCGGGTACGGCGGCGAGGACGCCCGCGGCCCCTGCGCTCAGGGGGCGCCCGGGGCGTCCGCGGGGGCGGCGTCTTCCAGCATGAGCGCCTTCAGCGCGACCGTGCATTGCTGCCAGGTCAGCCAGCGCATCCCGGCGCTCGAGGGGACGTTGGCGCTGGCGTGCAGGGTCAGCCAGCGCTGCAGCGCGCGCTCGAGGTCGGCCGGGCGCGTGCCGGCGAAGTAGAACGCATGCGAGCCGGCGATCTCCCGGAACACCGGGATGTCCCGCGCGACGATCGGCAGGCCGTGCTGCGCCGCCTCGATCAAGGGCAGCCCGAAGCCTTCGGTCACCGACGCCGCGATCAGGCAGTCGGCCTTGGCATACACCTCCTCGAGGAACTCGTCGCTGACCCCGGCCAGCCAGAACAATCGACGACCCGACTCGGGATGGCTGCGCAGGCGGGCGACGAAGGCCTCCATCATCCACCCTTCCTTGCCCACCAGTACCAGGCGGGCCTCGCTGCCCGCCTTCCACAGCATCTCGAACGCGCCCAGCGTCTGCTCCTGGCCCTTGCGCGGCTCGATGGTCCCGACGCTGAGGAACACCGGCCCGCCGCTCAGGGCCGCGAGGGTGGCATCGGCATCGTCGGGGCGGCCGCGCGTCGGCAGCGAGTTGCCGATATCGGCGCCGAGGTGGAAGTGGCGCACGTCGGGCCACGGCAGGGGCGCCTGGTGCTCGCGCAGCCAGCGCCGCACGTCGTCGGCCACCGCCGCCGAGATGCACAGCAAGCCATCGGCCTCGCGCGCCAGGCAATGCAGCCAGCACTCGAAGGCGGCGCGGATGCTGTCGACCGTGTACTGCGGATGACGCAGCGGAATGAGGTCGTACACCACGAAGAACACCTGCGCGCCGGCAACGCGGAAGTCGCGCAGATGGGCCTCGCCCTCGGGGAACAGGTGGGCGCCGAGGTCCAGGCCGAGGAAGATGTCGCCGCCGCCGACCGTGATCGCCTCGCCCTCCGGCAGGTGGGCCAAGTCCGCGGCGGACGGCGCGTAGCGGTGGGTGTAGCGCCACGGCTGGCCTTTTTCGGCGAATACCGGGCACACCTCGTAACCTGCCGGCGGCGCGGCGAACAACTCGTTGAGCACGCTGCGCACCACGCGCTGGATACCGGTGCGGGCATCGCGGAAATACAGCTCCGAAATGTCCACGAACAGCCGGCGCGGTGCGGCGGCGTCGAGGGCCGGGGCCGGGCGGCTCGCCGCGCCGAGCCGGCGCTGCCAGTCGAGGCCGTCGAGCAGGCCCGCAAAGCGGCCGGAAATACGCTGCCAATCGCGTTCCGCCAGCCAGGCGGCCTGTTTTTCCAGCAGTTGCGCGCCCAGGCCCGGGTCGGCTTCGAGCTGGCGGATCGCCGCCACGATGTCGTCCACGCCGTGGCCGGACATCTGCCAGGTGCACTCCGACACGTCATTGAAGATGTCGAGTGGCGAAACCAGCACCGGCCGCATCGCCGCCAGGCCGATGGTCACCGCGCCGC
>JAKLLJ010000132.1:8239-8468 GCA_023150215.1 Thauera sp.
AGGGGAAGACGATGTAATCGGCCAGCCCCAACAGGTCCTGGCACGCCTCGATCGGGCGATAGTCGCTGATCCACGTCGTGTTGGCCTCGAGGCCCAGCTTGCGTGCCTGTTGCTGCCACTCGCCGAGGGTCTCCTCGCTGCGCTTGTCCAGGATCGAGTTCACGCCGAGCAGGTGCACCGCCCGCCCGCTGGCGTTCGCCAGCGGCTTCAAGGCCGCGACCAGGGTGTC
>JAKLLJ010000133.1 GCA_023150215.1 Thauera sp.
GTGACAGCCGTCACATTTTGCTCGGTCGACCCGGCGCGCTGCGCAATTACAACAAGCGCCTTGTCAACTGCTTTATTTTGCCCATGCCGTCGCGCCGTAGGCTACACGCTGGTCGTCGAGACGGGCTTGGAAGAGGTAGGCGGCATGCAGCCGCGCGCCCTGCCCCAGCGCCCCCCTGACCAGCATGTTGTTGTTGCCGAGGAACTGGCTGATGTTCTGGAAGCTGCCATCGGCAAACACCCGCCCTTCGGCCTTGCGGGCGATGCGCTCACCGTCGGCGACGAGATCGAAGCCGGTGGTGAAGCGGCCCTGGGCAAAGTCTACATGCAGGCGGCCGTTCTCGACCGCAGCGGCGTAGGCGCTGGCATTGTTGCGCTCGATGACGGCCTCGGCACCCTGCATGCGGAAATCGACCGCACCGACGACGCGCCCCTCCCACGGGGCATCGTTGGGGCGCAGCAGCGCAAAGTACGGGTTGAAGGCCGCCAGCTTATGGTTGGCAAGCAGCTCGAGCAGCGGCAGGGTGGGCGCCTCGCCGGCCAGCTCGCGCCAGCGCCCCCACTGCAGGGGCGGGCGGGTGGCGACGTTGTCGATGAGATCCAGGCGGTCGGACTTGACCGGATCGAGGTTGGCCTCGAGCGTGATGGCGTGTTGCGCCGCGGCCTGGCCGGCGGGCGGCTCGTCGCCGCGCGCCGGCGGGCTGCCGGCGGGCGCGACGTCAACGTTTTGCAGCAGCTCCGGCACGGCCTTGTCTTTTTCGATCTGCAGCAGCACGCCGGGCTGGCCGGCAAAAAGCTCGCGCGCGCCGGGGCCTTCGCAGGGGCCGGTGCCCTGCGGGCTGCATTGCTCGCCAAAGGCACTGACGACCACCCCGCCGCTCAGCACCGCCACCCGGGTGAGGCGGGCGTCGGCATAGGCAGTGAAGTCGGTGCCGCGCACACCGATGGCGGCCACCGGGGTGTTGAAGCGGAAGTTCTCGCGCGCGGCCTTGACCGCATCACCGGTGATATGGCGGGCGATGCCCTGGTCGAGCTCGATGCGGAAGCGGCTGTCGCCGGCCTGGGCGGGGTCGACCTGGTATTCGGCCACGGCCGCAGCGGTGTCGGGACGCAGGATGAGGAAGCCGTTGTCGACGGTCTTTATATAGAGGTAGCCGTCGCGGCCGGTGTGCAGCGGCGCGCCGACGCGCACGGCGTCGCCGACGCGCACCGCCTGGCCCGCCATGCGCACGTCGCCCACGGCCAGCACGACCTGGCCGGCATTCTGCGCGGCGGCCGGCAGCATGAGCAGGCTGGCACCCATGGCGAGCAGCCCGCGACGCACCCTGCGTGCGGTGCGAGGACATGACGCCTGCAGAAAACGGGCAGTGATCGGCATGGGCGCACCTCCAGAAAAATTCACTTTCGCATCAACATGATATACGAACAGGCCGGCGGACGGTGGGCGCCGGCACACCGCAGCCGCGGTATTCCATCACGGCGCGCAGAGCGCGCACGTATAATTGACAAATTTTTTCACTCGCCCGGCCCTTGCCTTCGTTCCTCCTTTCCTTGCCGCGCGTGTTGCCCCTGGTGGCCGTGTGCTGTCTGCCGGCGCTGGCGGCGGGACAGCCGGCGCACACCGACGACGATGCCACCTACCTGGGGGCGATGCAAGCCATTGCCGACGGCCGCCATGAAGATGCGCGCGCACTGCTGATGCAGCTCGCCGCGCAGGCGCCCGAGCATGCGGGCGCGTGGCTGGACCTGGCGATCCTGCAGTGCAGCCTGGGCCATGCGACCGAGGCCGAGGCGCTGTTTGCGGTGATCGAGCTGCGCTTTGCGCCGTCGGCGGCGATTCGCGAGGTGATCGCACAGCAACGTGCCAGCGGCTGTCGCCGGCAGGCGCAGCCGGGCAGCTACCAGGTGCGCCTGGGCCGCGGCTACGACGACAACGTCAACCAGGGCGCGCGCGACCTCAACCTGCTGGTCGGCGATGGCGCCGGGGGCGGGCTGGTGCTGGTGCTGGACCCGGAATATGCCCCGCGCGGCGACGCCTTCGTGAACCTGCTCGCCGAAGGCCGGCGGCCGGTGTCCACGAACGGCACCGTGGCCTATGGCCATGCGCTGCTGCGCCGCTACGACACACTGCACCACTTCGACCTGAGCAGCGTGGCAGGCGGGCTGGAGCACCCCTGGCGGCTGGGCGGCTGGGACGCCCGGCTGTCGGCTTCGGCGGGCCTGCTCGGGCTGGGCGGCACACTGTACCAGCGCAACGCGCTGTGGCAGGCACAGCTCACGCCGCCGCTGACGCTGCCGCCAGGCTGGCGGTTTGCCGCGGTGGCCGGACAGGCGTTCTACGACTATCGCGGGCAGTCGGTGTTCAATGCGCGGCAGACGGAGTTGCGCGGGGTGCTGAGCTATCGACACGAGGGCGCGGCGCTGCAGTTCGCCACCGGCCCGATGAGCGACCAGGGCCGCGCCCCGCGCCCCGGGGGCAACCGCGATGGCTGGTCGTACAGTGTGTGGGGGCGCGTGCCGCTGTGGCGGCAGGCCCAGGGCGAGCTGCACTGGTCGCGCTTCGACTGGCGCGGCAGCCGCGACTACGCCCCCGGCTTGATCGACACGCGCCGCAAGCAGCAGACCGCACAGCTGCGCCTCACCGTGACCTACCCGATCGATGCCTCGCAGGCGCTGGTGGCGGAGTACCGCCAGGTCGACAACGACGAAAACATTTCCATCTTCAGCTACCAGGCCCGCCAGTTCGCGCTGAGCTGGCAGTGGCAGTACTGACTGCACGGCGGCCTTCAGCAATGCGTTCCAACAACCTGCAGTACGTTCCGCGGCTCGACCACCTGCGCTTTGCGGCGGCGGCGATCGTGTTCGTGTTCCACTGGTACCACCATTTCTTTGGGCATTGGCAGCAGGGCTCGGCGATCCGCGGGGTGGCGCTGATCACCGACGGCTACACCGGGGTGTCGCTGTTCTTCGTGCTTTCGGGCTACCTGTTCATGTCGATCGCGCTGGCCTCCGGGGGGGCGATCGATTACGCCAGCTTCATCCGCAACCGGGCCTTGCGCATCTTCCCGCTGTTCACCTTCATTTTCATGGTGGCGCTGTCGCTGCAGCGCGACAAGTTCGAGCCCGATCACCTGTTGTATTTCTTTGCCACCAACCTGGGCCTGACCGCGCCCACCTCGGGACACTTCGTTACCGGGGCGGCGTGGACGATTTCGGTGGAGTTCTGCTTTTATCTGGTGTTTCCGTTCGTGGCGCGCTTCGCGATCGAGCAGGGCCCATGGTATTTGCTACGGCTGATCGTGTTGCTGATGGTGTTCAAGGTGGCCGGCTACGCGGTCAGCGAGCGCTCGAACCTGATGTTCTACTCGACGCTGCTCGGGCGCTTCGACCAGTTCCTGCTCGGCATGCTGGCCGCCCAGCTGTTCGGCGCCGCGGTCGCGCGCCGCCAGGTGCCGAGCGGACTGCTGCTGCTGGCCGTGGGCGCCATGCTGGTGCTGCTCGAAGTGCAGGCGCGGTGGGCGAGCTTTCTGTCGCAGGCGCCCAAGAACCCGGCGTGGATCTTCTGGCCCACCATCGAAGCGGTGGGCTGGAGCCTGGTGGTGGTGGCCTACCTGGGCTGGCGCGGCGACCTGCCGCGGCGGCTGGGTGCGCTCTTCGAGCGCGGCGGCGAGATCAGCTTTTCGCTGTACCTGTGGCACGCGGTGGTCATCTTCCTGGTCGAGCGCCTGGTCGGCATTCCCGCGCTGTCGGGCGTGCGCACGGTGGACGCCTTGCTGGTGTTCTTGTTTACGGCAGGGTTGACGTATGGGGTGTCGCAGCTGAGCTACCGCACCATCGAGCAACCGTTCCTGCGCTTGCGCAGGCAATACACACCCGGCGCTGCGTCGAGCGCGCCGGGTGATCGGGCGGGGTAAGGGATGGATGTGGTGAGTTCGTTGTGGCGCTTCCGCGGCTTCATCTTGAGCAGCGTCAAGCGCGAGATTCAGGCCAGGTATCGCAATTCGCTGTTCGGCTTCGCCTGGATGGTGATCCAGCCGCTGGCGATGATCGTGGTGTACACGGTGATCTTTGCGCAGCTGATGCGCTCGCGCCTGCCGGGCGTGGACGGCACTTTTGCCTATTCGATCTACCTGTGCGCGGGCATCCTGACCTGGGGGCTGTTTTCCGAGATCATGCATCGCATGGTGGTGGTGTTCGTGGATAACGCGAACCTGATCAAGAAGCTCAACTTTCCCCGCCTGTGCCTGCCGCTGATCGTGGTGCTGAGCGCGGGCTTCAACTTTGCGATCATCCTCGGGCTGTTTTTCGCCTTCCTGGTGATTTCGGGCAATTTTCCGGGCTGGGCCGTGCTGGCGCTGGTGCCGCTGCTGCTGGTGCAGGTGCTGTTCGCGGCCGGCCTCGGCGGGATGCTCGGGGTGTTCAACGTGTTCTTTCGCGACGTCGGGCAGATGTTCGGCGTGCTGATCCAGTTCTGGTTCTGGTTCACGCCGATCGTGTATCCGATCAGCGTGCTGCCGGAGTGGGCGGCGGCCCTGATGCAGTTGAACCCGCTGCTGCCCTTGATGGAGGCCTACCAGGGCATCCTGGTGCTGGGGCGCTGGCCCGACTGGGGGCGCGTCGCACCGATCGCCGCCATCGCGGTGCTGTTGTGCATGTATAGCGTGCTGCTGTTCCGCAAGCACGCCGGCGACATGGTGGATGAGCTCTGATGGGTACGATCAAGGTCAGCGGCCTGGGCAAGGCCTATCGCCACTACGGTTCGCGCTGGCAGCGGCTGGCAGAGTGGGTGGTGCCGTTCTCGCGCACGCGGCACACGCTCAAGTGGGTGCTGCAGGACATTTCCTTCACGCTCGAGCCGGGCCATGCGGTGGGCATCATCGGCATCAACGGCGCCGGCAAGAGCACCCTGCTCAAGCTGATCACCGGCACCACTCAGCCCACCACCGGCAGCGTCAGCGTCAGCGGCCGGGTGGCGGCGCTGCTGGAGCTGGGCATGGGCTTTCACCCGGACTTCACCGGCCGCCAGAACGCCTACATGGCGGGCCAGCTGATCGGCCTGCGGGCGGACGAGATCGGCGCGCTGATGCCCGCGATCGAGGCCTTTGCCGAGATCGGCGATTATCTGGACATGCCCTTGCGGGTGTACTCGAGCGGCATGCAGATGCGCCTGGCGTTCAGCATCGCCACCTGCAAGCGGCCGGACGTGCTGATCGTGGATGAGGCCTTGTCGGTGGGCGATGCCTACTTCCAGCACAAGAGCTTCGACCGCATCCGCCAGTTTCGCGAGCAGGGCACGACGCTGCTGATCGTGTCGCACGACAAGGCGGCGATCCAGTCGATCTGCGACCGCGCGATCCTGCTCAATGGCGGGCGGGTGGCGCTGGAGGGCGACCCGGAAGCGGTGATGGATTACTACAACGCGCTGCTCGCCGACAGCGAACATGCGCAGGTGACCCAGCAGCAGACCGCGGACGGCCGCATCCAGACCATCTCGGGCACCGGCGAGGCCGGCGTCGAAGAGGTCGGGCTGTACAACGCCGAGGGCGAGCGGGTGGAGGTCGTGCGCGTGGGCGAGATGCTCGAGCTGCGCGTCAAGGTGGCGGTGCACAAGTCCATCCCGAGCCTGGTGCTGGGCTATGGCATCAAGGACCGCCTCGGGCAGGTGATGTACGGGACCAACACCTGGCACACCGGACAGGCCATCGCCAACCCGGCGGCGGGCGAACGCTACGTGTTCGCGCTGCGCTTTCCGGCCAATTTTGGCGTGGGCAGCTATTCGATCCAGACCGCGCTGGTCGACCGCGACACGCACTTGTCGAGCAACTACGAATGGCGCGACCTGGCAGCGGTGTTCAACGTGATCAACGTTGACCACTGTGTCTTTGCGGGCTGCCTGTGGAACGAGCCCACCATCTCCATCGAGAAGCAATGATGTTCATCTCTTACGCGCAAAACTTCGAGGATGTGATGCTGTGGCGTGCGCTCGGCCATGTGGAGCACGGCTTCTACATCGACGTCGGCGCCAACCACCCGAGCGAGGACTCGGTCACCAAGGCGTTCTACGAGCGGGGCTGGTCGGGCATCAACATCGAGCCGCTGGCCAAGCACGCCCGGCAGCTGCAGCAGGAACGCCCACGTGACATCAACCTGCAGCTTGCCGTGGGCGCCGAAAATGGCGAAGTCGAGCTTTTCGACACGCCGGTGCGCGGCCTCGCCACTGCCTCCGCCGCGGTCGCCGAGATGCACGCCGGTGCCGGCCTGCAGACGGTGCGCAGCGTGGTGGCGATGCGCCGGCTCGACGACATCTGCGCCGAGTACGCCCCCGCCGACATCCACTTCCTCAAGATCGACGTCGAGGGTTTCGAGGCGCAGGTGCTGGCGGGGATGGATCTGCGCCGTTTTCGGCCCTGGGTGCTGCTGGTCGAGGCGACGGTGCCGAACTCGAAGCGGATCGACGCCAGCTGGGAGCCGCAGATCATCGCGGCCGGCTATCGCTTCGTGTATTTCGATGGACTTAATCGCTATTACGTCGCCGACGAGCGCGCGGACGCCCTGGCGCCGCATTTCAGCGCGCCGCCAAACGTGTTCGATGCCTTCGTCAGCGCCGAGCTGGTCGAGTGGCAGGAAAAATCCGCGGCCCTGAACACCCGCCTGCGTTCGGCCCACGCCCAGCTGGCGCTGGCGCAGGAAGACCTGCAGGTGCTGGAGCAGCGCCTGGGCGACGCCGAGCACGAACTCGACGACCTGCGCAACAACACCTCGTGGCGCGTCACCGAACCGCTGCGCCACGCCGGGATCCGCGCGCGCGCGCTGAAGCAGCAACTGCGCCACGACGGCGTCGCCGGGCTCGTCGCGCTCGGGCAGCGCCTGCCCGTGCTGCGCCGGCTGGGCGGGCAGATCGCGCGCGCGCTGGGGGTGCACGCGCGCCTGCAGCCGCTGCTGCAAGCAGCGCCGCCCGCGCCTGCGCCCGCGAGCAGCCCGGTGTTCCTCGGCGATGGCGAGCGCGCCCAGTGGCCGCGCCCCAACGCGGCAGCGCTGCCGCTGCAGCCGCGCTGGCCGCAGGCCGCGCGCCTGAATGTGGCGGCGGGCGGGCCGACACCGCGGATCCGCCTGCATGGTCATGTCGAAGGGCATTACAGCCTGGCCATCGTCAATCGCGGCCTGGCGGTGGGCCTGGAAGACCTCCTCCCCGGCGCAGTCGCCTTCCAGCCCTGCCATGGCGAACCGTACGACAGCGCAGCCGACTTGCCGCCAGCGCAGGCCGCCAGGCTACAGGCGCAGATCGCGCGCAAGGACGCATTCGCCCGCGACGAGGCGGTGTCCATCGTCCATCACTACCCGATCATCGACGACCCAGCGCCGGCCTCACTGCGGCTGATCATCTTTTTCTGGGAAGAAACAGCCGTTCCCGCCGACACCATCGCGCGCCTGAACACCGGCTTCGACGGCGTGCTGGTGGCGGCGGAGTTCGTGCGCCGGGCCTTGATCAACGCCGGCTGCCGCATTCCGGTGTTCGTGGTGCCGCTCGGCATCGACCACCTGATAGGCGCCAACGAGCGCCCCCTGGGCGCGCTGAAGCCGCAGGCCGGCCAGCCCTTCCGCTTCCTGCACGTGTCGTCGGTGTTCGAGCGCAAGGGCCCGGACATCCTGTTGCGCGCCTACCTCGACGCCTTCGACGGCGACGATACGGTGGAGCTGTACGTCAAGACCTTCCCCAACCCGCACAACCGCATCGCCGACCAGCTGCGCGAGCTTGCGGCCGGGCGCGCGAGGCCGCCACGGGTGGTGATCGACGAAGCGCCGCTCGACGATGCCGGCCTGCTGGCCTTGTACCGCAGCGCGCAGGCGATGGTGCTGCCGACCCGCGGCGAGGGCTTCAACCTGCCCGCGGCCGAAGCGCTGGCGCTGGGCCTGCCGCTGATCGTCACCGGCCACGGCGCGCATACGGACTTTGCGACGCTGGCCAATGCCCTGCTGACACCGTTCCGCTTCGCGCGCTCGCAGAGCCATGTGCGCGCCGGCGATTCGTGCTGGGTTAGTGCCAATCCGGCCGACCTGGCGCGACAGATGCGCCAGCTCAAGGCCGCGGTCGAGGATGATTCGCCCGCGCTTGCGGCGCGGCGCGCACGCGGGCTGCGGGCGCTGCGGACGACCTATTCGTGGCGGGAATGTGCCGCCGCCGTGCAGCACAGCATCGCCTGGCTGCAGCACGCGCCCGCGCTGGCGAGCACGCGCAAGCTGGTCGTGCTCAGCCCATGGCAGACACGCTGCGGGATTGCCGAATACAGCCGCAACCTGCTGTCGGCGTTTTCGTTCGGGCACGACTGGCAGTTGCGCGCGTATTGCGATGCGCGCACCCCGCCCGCGCCGGAGCAGGCGGTCTATTCGCCGACCTGGCGCCTGGGCGATGGCGGTTCGGTGTTCAACACGCTCGACCTGATCGCAGCGGAGGGCGCGCACAC
>JAKLLJ010000134.1 GCA_023150215.1 Thauera sp.
CAAGCGGCGGCCGACACGGTTGTGCAGGAACAGCGACAGAAACAGGCGGATGTCCTTGGGACCCTGGCGGATCAGGTACTTGAGGTTCCACTGGTCGGCAGGCAAGTCGGCGATGTCGAAACCGAAGTCGAACTTGCCGAGATCGGCGCCACACCAGTCCGACACTGCTGCGGTGCGGTAGCCAACGGCGCGCAGTACCTTGGGCAGGGTCGCCTCCTTGAGCCGCGTTTCGGCCTCGGTGACGTAGTTGTCGCGCACGCCGTGATGGTGCGGCCAGGTGGCGGTGAATAGCGAAATCAGGCTTGGGGCAGTGCGTGCGCAGGGAACGTAGCAGGCACTGAACAGCGTGCCCCGCTGCGCCAGCGCATCGATCGCCGGGGTGATCGATGTCCCGCCGCGCCGTGCGCCGATGCGGTCTGCGCGCAGCGTGTCGCTGCCGATCATGACCACGTTCGGGCGGCGGCTGGCGCGCGTTTTGCGGGTGCTCGACCCCTCCGGCTCCCAGTGCGCGTAGAGCACGAAACCGATGTAGCCGCAGGCAGCCAGCAGCAAGGCTGCAGCGTCGGCGTGGGCGCCCTGGCGGTAGCGCAGGGTCGCGATCAAGGTGATGAGGACGATGCCGGACAGCAGCACCAGTCGCGCGATCAAGTCCAGTCCGCGGCGGGACAGGGCGCGCCACAGGCGGTGGATGCGCACCGTGCGGTACTGCCAGGATGCGATGACGAGGCCGGGGTTGAGCGACAGCGCCCGACATCCCGCATACACGGTCGCCAGTGTCAAGGTCATCGCCCCGCCCGCCGCGGTCGCCCATGCGGGCATTTCGCGACCCAGCACCTCGGACGCGGCGATCCACAGCGCGGCGCCCGGGAAGGCCCAGAACGTCGCCACACACAAGGCCACCAGGGCGAGACGGGCGAGGGCGAAGACGACATAGCCGCGATAGCGATGGAGAATCTCGTCGCGCAGGCCGGGACCGGTGCGCGAGAAGTCGCGCACCGACTTGACCACCAGGGCGATGCTGGTCAGCGCGCCGACCAAGGTCGAGGCCAGCAGTGCCTCGCCGAGCCAGCTCTGCGCGAACACCGCGGCGAGCAGGAGTGCCGCCGCCGCGAGCGCGAGCAGCGCCAGCGAGGCATGCTCGGCACCGAGCATGGGCAGGGAGGCCCGTCGGTGTCGGCGCCGGCGCTGGTCGCGAATGCCCGAGATTTCGCCGAGCGAGGATGCCAGGCGCACGAGATAGAAGCGACGTGCCTGCATTCGCAGCGAGAACACCAGTCCGGCCGCGTAGCCAGCGGTCTTGCGCCACATGTAGCGTGGCACGGTGTTGAACTCGGCACGCACCCGGGTGACCGATTGCGAGCGCTGGAAGCCTTTGCGGGCGATGTACGAGAGCGTCAGGCGCTCGCTGTCGACGTAGTGGTGCTGGAGAATGTCGGGCGCGTAACGCAGGCGTGCGCCGGTGCGCAGCGCGCGCAGGATCCAGTCGGCGTCTTCGGAGCCGCCGAGATCATGCCCGGTCGGCCCCAGCTCGGTCGCGAAGGGGCCGGTGGCTGCGATGGCCGGCAGGCGCGCCACGAGGTTGCCGCCGCCGGGAATCGGCCCTTCCTGGTCGATGGCGAAGCTGTCCGGGCCTTGGTCGTAGCGCGGCACCGGAAGCGGATAGATGCGGTACGGACCTTCGTCATGCACCCAGGCCGGCTCGGTGCCGTCCCAGTCGGGCACGATCCGGCCGCAGAACAGATCGGCGTCGGGCCAGCGCTCGGCAGCGCCGGTGACCGCGGTCAGGTAGTCCGCATCCACCCGGTGGTCGTCATCGACGAAAGCCACCAACTCGTCCTCGAGCATCGGCAGGGCACGGTTGAGCGCGTGCGATTTGCCCGGGGTCGGCTCGGCGATCCACGACAGCGGGAGGGCACTCGAGCGTTTGGTGCAGCCCTCCAGAAAATCGTGCGTGCCGTCGGTGCAGGCGTTGGCGACCACGAACAGGTGGACCTGCCACCCTGTGGGCCGGGTGGCGGCATCGAGCGACTCGATGACGCGGCCCAGAAGGCCAGCCCTGTTGTGGGTGCAGATCAGGATGGTCAGGCTGCGTGTGCCCGATGGCTTGGCGCTCATAGCGGCGCTCCAGTCAGTACGGCCTTCGCGATGCCGGCGATGAGCCGCCCGCGGCGCAGTGGAGCGTGCGCGAAGGCGCGTGCAAGGTCGGCGAGCGCCATGCGGCGGTCGCCGTCGCGGTAGGCCCACTTGGCGTAGTCGCAAAGGGTGCCGGCATACACTGCGCGCCAGTATCCGCCCTGCTTGTCAGCGGGCAGCAGATGGCGGTTCTTGTGCGTCATGGCGAGCGCGCCGGCACGCATTCGCTGCCGGTTGCGGCTAGCGCTGCCGGGGCGCTTGAGTACCACGACCAGCGCTTCGGGGATGCACGCGAAATGGCCGAGCGCAGCGAGGCGGATCCATAGATCGGTGTCTTCGGCGCCGAACAGTGTCTCGTCGAAACCGCCGAGCGTGCGTACCAGGTCGCGCCGGGCGAGTACTGACGACGCGCCGCCCGCGATCAGCGCATGGGCGGCGAAGACGTCGGCGACCGAGGCCGTGCCGCTTCCGCTGCAGCCCCAGGCACCGAGGATATTGCCATCAGGATCTTCTAGGGTCGCCGTCGCGGCGCAGAACGCCAGCGCCGGCCGATCGTCGAGCAGCTTGACCTGACGTTCGAGCTTGGCCGGCAGCCAGCGGTCGTCCGCGTCGAGGAAGGCGATGTAGCGCCCACGGGCGATGCGGATGCCGGCGTTGCGCGCGCAACTCATGCCGCCATTGGGTTGGGAGACAACCCGTAATGCATCGCCGTAGCTGCGCAGGATTTCCGCGGTCTCGTCGGTGCTGCCGTCGTCCACCACGATCAGTTCGAAATCGGTGAAGGTCTGCGCCAGCACGCTATCGACCGCCCGCCTGATGCACCAGCTCGCGTTGAAGGCGGGGATGACGATGCTGACCGCCGGTTCAGTCCTCGAGCTCATAGCCCATCTCGCGCATCAGCGGAGCGATCTTCGGCAAGATGCGCTCGATCGCCTCGGGGTTGCTTTCCCGCCATTTCTGCTTTTTCGGCGTGCCCTTGACGATGCTGGTGGGGCGCCCGGCGAGACCGGCGCAGTGGGCCTCCATGCGCGCATCGAAGGGCAGATCAAGGCGTTCGAACACGGTGCGGAACATCTCCACCGGGCGCTCGAAGATGTCCTCGTAGCGTACCTGAATCCACTGCGCGGCCGGCATGTCGTGCGCCGCATCGAGGGCGAGGCGGTTGGCGCTGATCCACTGGAAAGCGCACACGTCCTCCAGGCTGGCCCGGTTGTAGTCGCGCCAGCCCGGCGGCAGGAAGAAATGCCACTCGTGGAATTCGCCGTCGTTGATCGCCACCGGCACGGGTGCGGGGCCGAAGAATTTTTCCAGGCCGAAACCGCCATCGATGCGGCCCAGCCGCCAGCCGTCGATCATCGAGCTGATGTTGTCGCGGCCGTCGCGGTGGATGAAGACGAACTTCGCGTGCGGGAACAGCTTGAGCAGGTAGCCGACGCGCAGCGTGTTGATGCAGGTCTTGTCGAGCACCGGGCCGGCGCCGAGGCGGGCGTAGAAATAGGCGAGCGCCCGCTCGCGGTGCGAGGGGGTGGCGTGCTCCGGACCTGCCGCTTCCGACGCCCAGCCATTGTTCAGCGGCCCGTAAAGCCCGTCCCAGAACTGTGGCAGCTCGTGGTTGAAGTGCCGGAAGCGGCCGGACGCAGCGAGCGTCTCGAAGGTCACGGTGGTGCCGGAGCGCGAGCAGCCGATGACGAAGACCGGGTCGGGCATGGTTGGCCGTGTCACCGACCACAGGAGCTCCTTCGCCCTCCAGCCGAGCCACTGCAGATTTTTCGCCCGGATTTCGGGGTCGAGCAATTTCGGCAGGCTCGAAAACCTGAACGATGCCATGTCGGGATATCCACAAAAGAAGGTAGTGTGCGGCGCCTTGGGCGCTCGCCGTGTTCGTCCGCGCGGCCTAGTCGGGATCGCGCATCCAGCCGATCATGAAGCCGCAAAAATAAGCCGCGTTCATTTCCATGCGTAGCGAGTGGTCTCCACCCGACCGGAGCCGCCGTGCAGCGGCACGCCCGAGTGCCCGCAGCCACTGCGCGAACAGATAGGGCGGCGGCACCCGGCGTCCGCTGCCGCGCTTGGCGGCGCCCTCGCTGCGCCCCTGGCGGAAGTGCAGGTCGAGGAAATAGCCGCGGCGTAGCTTGGGGGTCTGGATGCGGTGCTGGATCACGGCCTGCGGCACCCAGCGCACCTTGCACCCGTGCTGCAGCAGGCGGCGGTAGATCTCCGTGTCCTCGCCGCCGATGTTTGCCTTGCCCATGCGCCCGAGGCGGGCGTCGAAATCGCCGATGGTGTCGAAGACGCCGCGGCGGAAGGCGAAGTTGCCGCCGAAGATCGGGGTGTTCGACTGTTCGAGCCAGCGTGCCTCGCCGTGATCGAGCTTGCCGAGGAAGCCGAGCAGTTCGTCCTGCAGCCAGCGCGGGCGGGCGCCGTCTTCGAAGAACACCTCGATCCGGCCGCCGAGCGCGTCCGGGCGGAACTCTTCCATCGCGCGCTCGTAGGCACACAGCCAGAGGGCATCGGGCGTCTCGTCGTCGTCCATGAACAGCAGGTATTCGCCGTGTGCCTCGCGCAGGGCCCGGTTGCGAGCATTGGACAAGCCGAGACGGTCCTCCCGCACCACGCGGACCGCGACGTCCCCAGGATGCCACTCGCTGCGCGCGAGCAGGGCCGGCGTGGCGTCGGTGCTGCCGTTGTCGATCACGAGCATTTCCCACGGCTGGCGCGGAGGGTGCAGGTCTGCGAGCGTTGCGAGCGTGCGGACGAGGCGGTCGGCGTGATTGTGCGTACACAACGCGACCGTGATGAAGGGCGTGGAACTGGTCATGATCCCGATTCAGCGTTGGATGCCCAGCCGGGCCAGGACCCGGGCTGCGTTGTAGCGGATTACGGCGGCGAGACTGCCGTCGTTGCTGCCGAGGGTGATCTTGCGCCTGAGCATGGCCGGGGTGTCGGTGCCGAACACGTCCAGCCGGCGCAGGCGGAAGCGGTCGACATCGGGTCGGTTGAACCCGGGCTGCACGGAGAACGCGGCACGATAGCCGGCACGCTGCGCCTGCTCAAGCACGCGCTTGTCGTAACGGCCGTAGGGGTAGGCCAGGTAGTCGACCGGTGCGCCGAGAAGCGCGGCAAGATCGTCGCGAGCGCCGGCGAGCTGGCGGGCCAGGGCGTTGTCATCGAGCGTCGGCAGGTCGGCGTGGTCGCGCGTGTGGGAGTGGAAGGAAAAGCCCTGTTCGCGCAGGGCGAGTATCTGCGCACGGTCCATCAGCGGGTAGGTGTGGCCGTCCGGGTTGTGCTTTTCGCACCAAACGTCGCGCTCGCCGATCAGGGCGCTGACGAGGAAGACGGTGGCCGGCCAGCCGAGCCGGCGCAGCACCGGTGCGGCGTGGTCGTGCACGCCAAGAAAGCCGTCGTCGAAGGTGAGCAGGAAGGCGCCCTCCGGCAGCACGGCAGTGCCGTCGAGCCAGGCGAAGAAGTCGTCGATGGACACCGCCTTCCACCCGGTGCGCGCGAGTGCCTCCATTTGCATGGCAAAGGTTTCCGGGCTCACGCAATACTTGCGCTCCCAGTCGTTGTGTGCGCTGCCGATGCGGTGGTACATCAGGACCGGGACGCGTTGGGTGGGGGACGTCATGGTCGGGTTCAGCCTGGACGGTGCGAAGGGTTGGAAGGTGGGGCAATGCCGAGGCGGGCGTCGACCAGGTCGAGCACCTCGGGCGCAGCGAACTCGTCGAACTTGAGCCCGAACGGAGCGCCCGAGCGCAACGCCGCTTCGACTTCGTCGGCGCCGATCACGCTGACGCTGGCTGCGTGCATTTTGGGCCATTTGATGTAGCGCAGCACGTCGTTGCAGACGCGCAAGCCCTTGTCATTGACCAGGATCGAGTTGAAGAAGGACTCGTCCGGAATCAGGCTGCGCCGCGCATACTGCGTCCATTCCGGGTGCGTCGCGACGAAATCGAGCATGCGTGCGAGCGCATGGCGGTTCACAGTGAGCATCTGCCGTCCGCCGCACAACAGGAAATCACTGCCCAGCGGTCGGCGCAGCCGGCGGATGCCGAGGCGGGTCGGCGCCCGGCGTGGCATGGGAACGATGCGCAGGAAGGGCTGGATTTGATTGAAACGATCGCGTGCGTGCGCAAGCAGGCGCTGCAAGGTCTGCGGTACGCGGTGGGCATAGGGCATGCGGGGCAAGCGGTAGTAGGCGAACAGATAGCGCCGTTCCGCGGTGCCGGCTGGCCACTGCACCGGATCGAAGGCGTCGAAATGGTGGATGAAGGCGTCGTAGTCCGAGTGACCGAGGAAGTCCTCGAACTCCGTCAATGGCCGGAGCGGATAGCTCAGGCCGGTGAGGGTGCAGCACCAGTCGAACTCGAGACGGGCCGCGCACCAGCGCAGGGCGTGCAGATATTGCTCGACCAGCGAAAAGTCGCCCCATTCGCCGTGGATCGGTTCGGGGATAACATGAACGCCTTCGATGCCGTCGAACAGCCCCGGGTGGAGCGGTCCGTCCTGTGGGTCGTGATGGATCGCGATCGCAGCCGCCGGACTGAGCTGGCGGATCGCGCCCACCAGTCGTGCGAGCTGCCGCGGGCGGTCGTGGGAGAAGACCAGATAGAGCGTTGGCACCGCGCTCATGCCCCGCCGCCAGCAAGATGGACGAGCCGGCGGAACAGCGTCGCCGGCAAGGTCGCGGGCAGGATGTACTTGAGGTCGCGGACATTCCAGGCGCCCTCGCGGAGTGCGACGCGGAACAGCGCCTGGGCATCGTCCAGATCGCGCCGCCAGTAGGCCCGATAGGCTTCGCGCAGCAGATAGCCTTCGCACAATTCGGCCAGTCGGGCAGGAGGCAGGTGGGCGACGCGCTCGGGATGGGCGGCGATGAAGTCGCGCCGTACCCGCAGCGCGTCCAGGACCTGCTTCCAGCGCGTCTTCGAGATCTGGCCGCCGCCATGCCAGCGGTAAAACGCCATCACCTCGGGCACGCGGACGATCTTGCGGGTGTGGGCATACAGGCGCAGCCAGAAGTCGTAGTCCATGGCCGAGAAGCAGCGCTCGGAAAAACCACCCACGGCATCGCTCGCCTCACGACGGACGAGTGCCGCATGGATCGGCCACGGGCAGGCGCGCAGAAACTCGGCCGCGGTGTCGAGGGACGCGTAGTCGGGCGGGACATAGGGCTCGGTTCCGGGCGCTCCCTCGCCGACGTTCTGCCAGCCGCAGTACGCGATGTCCGCGCCTTCGCGCTCGAGGGCGGCTGCGAGTTTTTCGAGGCAGTCGGGGGCAAGATAATCGTCGGCATCGAGGAACGCGACCAGGCCGCCGCTCGCGTGGCGCAGGCCGAGGTTGCGTGCCGGATAGGGGCCTCTGCGATCCTGATGGAGGAGTCGGATGCGCCCGCGGTGGGTGTCGGCGAGCGTCTTCAGGATGGTCTGACTGGCGTCGGTCGAGCCGTCGTCGACGACGATCAGCTCAACTTCATCCCAGGTCTGCTTCATCACGCACTCCACCGCCTCGCGCACGAACGGCGCGGCGTTGTAGCACGGCATCACGACGCTGATGCGTGCGCGTTCAGTGGGGTGGGGCTGGTCGGGCTTCGTATCCATGGCGAAAATGGTCGCGCTCGGTCGGGCGTGCCGCAGGAGCGGCTCAGTTGCGGATCAGGGCCTTGCTCGCCGGGTGGCGGCTCAGCAGCGTGTAGGCCCAGCGGCGGCTGTCGGACATGCGTGGGTGCTTGAGTGCAGGCACGGACTTCCAGGCGTCGAGCCCGGGATGGTGGCGTAGCCAGCGCCAGGTGGGGACGACGAAGCCGCTCTTGGGGCGGTTCAGTATTTCGGCGGGCAGGCTGCGCTCCAGGGTGCGGGGCAGCATGCGCTTGTCCGAACCGAGGCGGCCGGTTGCGGCGAGACCGAGCAGCGCCTCGCTGAGTGCATGGTCGACCAGCGGCACGCGGATCTCCAGCGAGTGCGACATGCTTACCCAGTCGGTGTCGCGCAGCAGCTGGTTGCGCATGTAGCGCACCGACTCGAGGCAGGCGACCTGGCCGAAATCGTTCAGCGTCCCGAGCGCTTCGGCGTGTGCGGCATCCTGGTCGGCAAGCGTGCATAGCCCCTCGCTGAGTACATCGGTGTCGAGCACGCCGGCCAGCTCCCAGGGCATGAACACGCCCTTGACGAGATGGTATGCCCCCTCCGGATCGGCACCGTACTGTGGTATTCCGGCACCGTTGGGCGGCCAGCCCAGTCGCGCGCCAAGGAGACGGTGAACGCTGCGATAAAGCGGGGCGGCATGTCGCCACACACTGCTGCGCGCGCGCGCACGAAGCGCG
>JAKLLJ010000135.1 GCA_023150215.1 Thauera sp.
CGAACTCGACGGCGAAGTCGTCGAGCGCGCCGACCCGCACATCGGCCTCCTGCACCGCGGCACCGAGAAGCTCGCCGAGACGCGCACCTGGGTGCAGTCCGTGCCGTACATGGACCGTCTCGACTACGTGTCCATGATGTGCAACGAGCACGCCTACTGCATGGCGATCGAGAAGCTGCTCGGGGTCGAGGTTCCGCTGCGGGCCCAGTACATTCGGGTGATGTTCGACGAGATTACCCGCGTCCTGAACCACCTGCTCAACATCGGTACCCATGCCCTCGACATCGGCGCGATGACCATGGTGCTGTATACGTTCCGCGAGCGCGAAGACCTGATGGACGTCTATGAGGCAGTCTCGGGTGCGCGCATGCATGCGGCGTACTACCGTCCGGGCGGCGTCTATCGCGATCTGCCGGACCGCATGCCCAAATACGAGGTCAACAAGTTCAAGAACGAGAAGACGGTTCGCGAGCTCAACGCCAACCGCGAAGGCTCGATGCTCGACTTCCTCGAGGACTTCACCAACCGCTTCCCGACCTACTGCGACGAATACGAGACACTGCTGACCGACAACCGCATCTGGAAGCAGCGTACCGTCGGCATCGGCGTGGTATCGCCTGAGCAGGCGCTGGCCTGGGGTTTCACCGGTCCGATGCTGCGCGGCTCGGGCATCGCCTGGGATCTGCGCAAGAAGCAGCCCTACGAGGTCTATGATCGCGTCGATTTCGATGTGCCGATCGGCAAGAACGGCGACTGCTACGACCGTTACCTGTGCCGCATGGAAGAGATGCGCCAGTCGAACCGCATCATCAAGCAGTGCATCGACTGGCTGCGCAAGAACTCCGGTCCGGTCATCACCGACAACCACAAGGTCGCGCCGCCTTCTCGCGAGGCGATGAAGACCAACATGGAAGAGCTGATCCACCATTTCAAGCTCTTTACCGAAGGCATGCACGTGCCAAAGGGCGAGGTGTACGCGGCGGTCGAGCATCCGAAGGGCGAGTTCGGCGTGTATGCGGTGTCGGACGGGGCGAACAAACCCTACCGGCTCAAGCTGCGCGCGCCGGGCTTCGCGCACCTCGCGGCCATGGACGACATCGCCCGTGGCCACATGATTGCCGACGTGGTCGCGATCATCGGCACGATGGACGTGGTGTTCGGCGAGATCGATCGCTGAGCGCGCCCGCGCGCAACAGCGGATGGGCGCCTGCGGGCGCCGCGGTATCAAACAAGAATCGGCAGGCTATCCGGAAGATCAAGACGACATGCTGAGCCAGGAATCGCTGCAACAGATCGATCGAGAGATCGCCAAGTATCCGCCCGATCAGAAGCAATCCGCGGCCATGGCTGCGCTGCGGATCGCGCAGGTCGAGAAGGGCTGGTTGCCCAACGAGCTCATCGAGTTCGTCGCCCGCTATCTCGGCATGGCGCCGATCGCTGCCTTCGAGGTGGCGAGCTTCTACAACATGTACGATCTAGAGCCTGTGGGCCGGCACAAGATCACTGTGTGCACCAACTTGCCGTGCGCCCTATCCGGGGGTGTACACGCAGCCGACTACATCAAGCACAAGCTCGGAATCGATTTCAACGAGACCACGCCGGACGGTAAGTTCACGCTGAAAGAAGGCGAATGCATGGGCGCCTGTGGCGACGCCCCGGTGCTGCTGGTGAATAACCATCACATGTGCAGCTGGATGACCACCGAGAAGATCGACCAGATGCTGGCCGAGCTGGACAAGAAATGAGCACGCAAGGAATGATCCTCGCCGGCTGTGACGGCGACCGCACCTGGCGGCTCCAGGACTATGTCGCCCGCGGTGGTTATTCGGCACTGAAGAAGATCGTTGCCGACAAAGTCGCGCAGGACGCGATCATCGCCGAACTCAAGACGTCGGTGCTACGCGGGCGTGGCGGCGCGGGCTTCCCCACCGGGTTGAAGTGGAGCTTCATGCCGCGCTCCTTCCCCGGCGACAAGTATCTGGCGTGCAACTCCGACGAGGGCGAGCCGGGAACCTTCAAGGATCGCGACATCCTGCGCTACAACCCGCACAGCGTCATCGAGGGAATGGCAATCGCCGCCTACGCGATGGGCGCGGCGCGCGGCTACAACTACATCCACGGCGAGATCTTCGAAGTGTACGCCCGCTTTGAGGAGGCGCTCGCCGAGGCTCGTGAAGCCGGCTTGATCGGGCAAAACATTCTCGGCAGCGATTTTTCGTTCGAACTCTTCGCGCATCACGGCTACGGCGCCTACATCTGTGGTGAGGAGACCGCGCTGCTCGAGTCGATCGAAGGCAAGAAGGGGCAGCCGCGCTTCAAGCCGCCCTTCCCGGCGAGCTACGGCCTGTACGGCAAGCCGACCACGATCAACAACACCGAGACCTTCGCATCGGTCCCCTTCATCATGAACATGGGCGGCGAGGCCTTCCTGAACCTCGGCAAGCCCAACAATGGCGGCATGAAGCTGTTCTCCGTGTCGGGGCATGTCAATCGCCCGGGCAACTACGAGATCCCGCTCGGCACGCCGTTCGCGGAGCTACTCGAGATGGCGGGTGGCATGCGCGGAGGTCGCAAGATCAAGGCGGTCATCCCCGGTGGTTCGTCCTCACCTGTCGTGCCCGGCAGCACGATGATGGATTGCACGATGGATTACGACTCGATCTCGAAAGCGGGTTCGATGCTCGGTTCAGGCGCGGTCATCGTGATGGACGAGACAACCTGCATGGTGAAGGCGCTCGAACGGCTGTCGTATTTCTACTTCGAGGAATCCTGCGGCCAATGCACGCCGTGCCGAGAGGGTACGGGCTGGCTGTACCGCGTGGTGCATAGGATCGAGCATGGCCTTGGGCGTCCGGACGACCTTGATCTGCTGAATTCGGTCACCACGAACATCATGGGTCGCACGATCTGCGCCCTCGGCGACGCCGCCTCGATGCCGGTGCAGAGCTTCGTCAAGCACTTCGGCAGCGAGTTCGAATACCACATCGAAAACAAGAAGTGCCTCGTACCGCCTGAAGTGCAGTACGCAGGCAGTCAAATCTACGTGAGCCCGTCATGCTAGAGATCGAAATCGACGGCAAGCAGGTCCAGGTCAATGACGGCAGCACCGTGATCGAAGCTGCTGCGATTGCAGGGTCCTACATTCCGCACTTCTGCTACCACAAGAAGCTTTCCATCGCGGCGAGTTGCCGGATGTGTCTGGTGCAGGTCGAAAAGGCGCCCAAGCCGCTGCCTGCCTGTGCGACGCCGGTCACCAATGGCATGAAGGTTTGGACGCACTCCGAACTGGCGGTCAAGGCGCAGAAAGGGGTGATGGAGTTCCTGCTCATCAACCATCCGCTCGACTGCCCGATCTGCGACCAAGGCGGCGAGTGCCAACTCCAAGACTTGGCGGTCGGATACGGCTCCGCCGCTTCGCGTTACCAGGAAGAAAAGCGCGTCGTGTTCAACAAGAACCTCGGCTCGCTTGTTTCCACCGACATGACGCGCTGCATCAACTGCACACGCTGCGTCCGATTCACCGCCGAGATTGCCGGCGAGATGGAACTCGGACAAGCGTTCCGCGGCGAACACGCGGAGATCATGCCGTTCATCGAGAAGACCGTCGATTCCGAGCTGTCGGGCAACATCATCGACCTGTGCCCGGTCGGGGCGCTGACCTCGAAGCCGTTCCGCTTCGCTGCCCGGACATGGGAGCTGTCACGTCGCAAGTCCGTCAGTCCGCATGATTCGCTCGGCGCAAACCTGATCGTGCAGACCAAGCACGAACTCGTGAAGCGCGTGCTGCCGCTCGAGAACGAAGACGTCAACGAATGCTGGTTGTCTGACAAGGACCGTTTCTCCTACGAGGGCTTGGCCAGCGAGCAGCGCCTGACTTCGCCGATGATCCGTCACGGCGGGCAATGGAAGCAGGTCGACTGGCAGGCGGCGCTCGAATTCGTCGCCACCGGCTTGCGCGGTATCGCTCGCGACCACGGCGCAGAGACGCTTGGTGCGCTGGCCTCGCCGCACTCGACCGTCGAAGAACTCTATCTGCTGCAGAGGCTTGTGCGCGGACTGGGGTGCGATAACGTCGATTTCCGCCTCCGCCAGGCTGATTTCCGTGCCGACGGCAAGCGCGCCGGCGCCCCTTGGCTCGGCATGCCCGTCGCCGGCGTCAAGGACCTGACCCGCCTGCTGGTGGTGGGCAGCTTCCTGCGCAAGGATGCTCCGCTGCTCGCGCAGCGCGTGCGTCAGGCGGCCAAGAAGGGTCTGCACGTCAGCGCGATTGGCCCGAACGCCGAGGAGTGGCTGCTTCCGGTGCGCAACCGCGCCTTGGTGGCGCCATCCGCGATGGTGGCGACGCTCGCTCAGGTCGTTGTGGCGCTTGCCAAGGAAAAGGACGCTGAGGTCAGCGTCGCGCTGCTCGGCAAGCTGCCGGAGGCGGTCGGCGACGATGCGCTCGCGATTGCACAGAGCCTCGCTAGCGGCCGCAAGGTTGCGGTCTGGTTGGGCAACCTCGCGGCCCAGCATGAGCGTGCCTCGGAACTGCAGATGCTTGCGCAGGAGATTGCGCGTCTGACCGATGGCTGTTTCGGCTTCATCGGTGACGCAGCCAATAGTGTCGGCGGCTATCTTGCCGCTGCGGTTCCGGGCGAGCGCGGCCTCAACGCGGCGGCGATGATCGAGCAGCCACGCAAGGCTTATGTGTTGATGAATCTTGAGCCCGACCTCGACGTCGCGAACCCTGCGGCGACGATGGCAGCGCTTGACGCGGCGCAACTGGTCGTTGCGCTATCGAGCTTCGATTCTCCCGCGCTGCGGAAGGTCGCCGACGTGCTGTTGCCGGTCGCGCCCTTTACCGAAACCTCCGGCACCTTCGTCAATTGCGAAGGACGGGTGCAGAGCTTTACTGCAGTTGCCAAGCCGCTGGGTGAGGTACGTCCGGGATGGAAGGTGTTGCGCGTGCTCGGCAATCTCCTCGCCCTCGAAGGTTTTGGACAAGGTGATTCTGAAGCTGTGCGCGCCGAAGCGCTTGCCGGAGACGTCGCTGCAGCGCTCGATAACGGTCTGGAGGGGGTCGTCGTGTCGTCCGCCACCGGTCCGGCGGGTGTGCTGGAGCGTGTGACCGATGTGCCGATTTATTTCGCCGATCCGCTCGTTCGCCGCGCGCTATCGCTGCAGAAGGCTCGTGACGCAGCGCCCCCGGCGGCGCGCATGGCGCCGGCCACCTTGGCTGCGCTGGGGCTTTGCGCTGGTGATCGTGTGCGCGTCGCGCAGGGTGGCACCGGGGTGGAACTCGTGGTTCAGGAAGACGAAGGCTTGGCCGCCGGCTGCGTGCGTGTTGCGACGGCGCATCCCTCGACCGCAGCGCTTGGCGCAATGAGCGGTGATCTCAGCGTGGAGCGTGCGTAATGGAAGCGATGCTGCAACCCGTTGCCGACTTGTTCGGAGCCGCCTGGCCTGCGGTATGGACGCTGCTCAAGATCGTCGCGATCATTGCGCCCCTGATGATTTGTGTCGCCTACCTGACGCTCGCGGAGCGCAAGGTGATCGGCTACATGCAGGTTCGCATCGGCCCCAACCGCGTGGGTCCCATGGGCCTGCTGCAGCCGATCGCCGACGGTATGAAACTCCTGTTCAAGGAGATCATCATCCCGAGCGGTGCCAACAAGGGGCTCTTCATCATCGGGCCAATCATGGCGATCGCTCCGTCCCTGGCCGCCTGGGCGGTGGTTCCCTTCGACGATGGCCTGGTGTTGGCGGACGTCAATGCTGGGCTTTTGTTCCTGCTCGCGATCACCTCGATGGAGGTGTACGGCGTGATCATTGCCGGCTGGGCGTCGAACTCCAAGTATCCTTTCCTGGGGTCGATGCGAGCAGCGGCGCAAATGGTGTCGTATGAGGTGGCGATGGGCTTCGCGCTGATCTGCGTGTTGCTGATCTCGTCCAGCCTCAACCTCACTGACATCGTGATGTCGCAGAATGAAGGCCGCTTCGCGGACATGGGGCTCGGTGTGTTGTCGTGGAACTGGATTCCGCTGTTCCCGATGTTTGTCGTTTATGTGATCTCGGGGATTGCCGAAACCAACCGTGCGCCCTTCGACGTGGTCGAAGGCGAGGCGGAGGTGGTGGCGGGGCACATGGTCGAATATTCGGGCATGACCTTCGCGCTGTTCTTCCTCGCCGAGTACGCGAACATGATCCTGGTGTCGATCCTGACTTCGATCCTGTTCCTTGGTGGCTGGCTGTCACCGGTTGGTTTCCTGCCCGACGGCTTCCATTGGCTTGCAGTCAAGACGGCCTTCATCCTTTTGCTGTTCCTGTGGGCGCGAGCCACCTTCCCGCGCTTCCGCTACGACCACATCATGCGTCTCGGCTGGAAGGTGTTCATTCCGGTGACCCTTGCATGGCTGTTGGTGGTGACCGTGTGGATGATGTCGCCGCTGTCGATCTGGAGTTGAAAAGACCATGGGTGCCAAGGATTACATCGGCAGTCTGTTCCTGATGGAACTCGTCAAGGGCATGGCCCTGACTGGAAGGCATTTCTTTCAGCGCAAGATCACCGTCCAGTTCCCGGAAGAGAAGACGCCGCAGAGCAATCGATTCCGCGGGTTGCATGCGCTGCGCCGCTATCCGAACGGCGAAGAACGCTGCATCGCCTGCAAGTTGTGCGAGGCGATCTGTCCCGCGATGGCGATCACGATCGAGTCGGATCAGCGTGAGGACGGCTCGCGCCGTACCACTCGCTACGACATCGACCTCACCAAGTGCATCTTCTGCGGTTTTTGCGAAGAAGCGTGCCCGGTGGATGCGATCGTCGAAACCCGCGTGCTTGAGTATCACGGGGAGCAGCGCGGCGACCTCTACTACACCAAGCAGATGTTGCTCGCAGTGGGTGATCGCCACGAGTCGCAGATCGCAGCTGATCGCGAAATGGACGCCAAGTACCGCTAAGGGGAGGGCGCCTCGGCGCCGTTAGTCAAGAACATGGAATTCAAGACCTTCGTCTTTTACTTTCTAGCTGTGATCATGGTGATCGCGGCGCTGAGAGTGATTACCGCCCGGAACCCGGTACACGCCGCGTTGTTCCTGGTGTTGACCTTTTTCAACGCCGGCGGCATCTGGTTGCTGCTGCAGGCCGAGTTCCTTGCCGTGACGCTTGTGATGGTGTACGTCGGCGCGGTGATGGTGCTGTTCCTCTTCGTGGTGATGATGCTCGACATCAACCTCGACCGCCTGCGTGAGGGGTTCTGGAGTTATCTGCCGGTTGGCGCACTCGTGGGCGTGCTGATGCTCGCCGAGATGGCCATGGTCCTCGGGGGCAGCTATTTCGGGCTTGAGGCGATGCCTGCGCCGGCTGAGGCGGCAGAGGGCTACAGCAATACCCGTGAGCTTGGCCGCGTGCTCTACACCGACTACGTCTATCCGTTCGAGCTTGCCTCGCTGGTGCTGCTGGTGGCGATGATCGCTGCGGTCACGCTGACACTGCGCAAGCGCAAGGGCCTGAAGTACATCCAGCCGTCCGAGCAGGTCGCCGTCAAGCGCGAGGGTCGCGTGGAACTGGTGAAGATGCAGGCTGAAAAAGAAGACTGACAACGCAGGCGAACAAAACAAGAACCGCGCCGGCATTATGCCGGTGCGACCAGGGGGTCACTGATGCTTTCGCTTTCCCATTTCCTCATCCTGGGCGCGATCCTGTTCGCGATCAGCGTGGTCGGGATCTTCCTGAACAGGAAGAACCTGATCGTGCTGCTGATGGCCATCGAGCTGATGCTGCTCTCGGTCAACATGAACTTCGTTGCGTTCTCGCATTACCTCGGCGACATCGCCGGCCAGGTCTTCGTTTTCTTCATCCTCACCGTGGCGGCGGCCGAATCGGCGATCGGCCTCGCGATCCTGATCGTGATGTTCCGCAACATGCGCACGATCCACGTGGATGATCTGGACAGCCTCAAGGGTTAAGGAAGCGTCACGATGTCGGACATGAAAGCACTCTACCTCCTCGTGCCGCTGGCGCCGCTGGCTGGCGCCATCCTCGCGGGCCTCTTCGGCAAGGCGATCGGACGCGCTGGCGCGCACGTCGTCACCATCCTCGGCGTCCTGGTGGCGTTCATCGCTTCGGTGGTGATTTACCAGGATGTCGCTGCTGGGAACACCTTCAACGGCACCATCTACACGTGGATGCAGGCGGGCGGCATCGACTTCGAAGTCGGCTTCCTGATCGACTCGCTGACCGTGATGATGATGCTGGTGGTGACCTTCGTGTCGCTGATGGTGCATATCTACACCATCGGCTACATGTCCGAGGATCCTGGCTACCAGCGCTTCTTCAGCTACATTTCGTTGTTCACCTTCTCGATGCTGATGCTGGTGATGTCCAACAACTTCCTGCAGCTGTTCTTTGGCTGGGAAGCGGTGGGACTGGTGTCTTACCTGCTGATCGGCTTCTGGTACGAACGGCCGACCGCG
>JAKLLJ010000136.1 GCA_023150215.1 Thauera sp.
GGAGCAACGGCGCTTGATACAGGCTCAGGAGGCGGCGACGACTCGCCGGGAGGGTCTGATTGTCGAGATGTCGATCCAGGCCGCGACCGAGGTCGCAAACAAGACCGCGACCAAGGCTGCAATCGCGATTCGTCGCAACCTGTCGAAGGTCCTTGCGTCAAACGCAGCGAAAGCGAAGCACGCCTCAAGCGCAAAGGCAGCCGACAAAGTGGTCATGCGCGAGTACTGGGCCGATTGGCAGGTCAATCCTGAGCGATACGATGGGAAGGCGGCGTTCGCCCGCGACATGCTGGATAAATTCCCCGACTGGTGTAATTCAAAGGTGATTGAAGGCTTTTGCCGGGACTGGGAGAAAGAGAAGCCAGTCAAGTAGTCACCCTGCGCGCATGGTGGCCATCCTGCGCGCAGCTTGGTTTTTTCGTGCAATTTGCCGGCATGTAATGGCGTCCGTTCAGTCAAAACGGAGCCAGAACATGCAAACCCAAACCATCCCGACCCCGCGCACGGACTACGCGTCCATCCTGCGCAACTACTCCACCGACGAAGCAGCATCGCTTCTCAAGATTCGCCCGCAGACATTGCGCGCCGCCCTGTGCCGTGACGGGCATTACGCTGGCGTTCGTCCGCGCAAACTTCCCTCGCGCTTCCTGGCGTGGCCTGCGGACGAGATTGACCGCCTTCTGAATGGCGAGGTGGCCTAAATGCGAAGCGCCCGCCCCACCGAAGTGAATGCGAGCGCCTTGGAACCGCGCCGCCATTCTATCGCGCAAGATCTGTTTCCAGACACGCTTCCGCCCCGGCCGCTCCCGATCTTCCCCGAGCCGAACAGCGTCAAGGAATCCGCACTGCTGGCGCTGGTCGATGGCGCCATTCGGCAATCTGGATTCGTCCGCTCGTGGCGACTCGCCGCCTATGTCCGCTTCCTGAAGGATGACGGTTGGGCAATCGTCAGCCGTGAAGTCGCAGAGAACGGGCGCACGGTCGCCGAATACACGCTCGACCTCCAGGACGACGCAACCCGAGAAGCCGCGGTGCGCTATCGCGTGCGCAAAGGGGGGGCGTGATGGCCCGAATCCGAACCATCAAGCCCGAACTTTGGAGTTCCGGGCAGATCGGCGACTGCTGCCTGAGTGCTCGCCTCACCTTCATCGGCCTGCTGAACTTCTGCGACGACAATGGCATCCACTCCGACTCTTCCCGCCGGATCAAGGCCGAGGTGTTCCCGCAGGACCTTGATGTGTCCGCCGACCACGTTGCCGCCTGGGTGGAAGAGTTGTGCCGCGCCGGACTCGTTGCGCGGTACTCGGCCCACGGCGAGCCGTACCTGATCGTCACAGGGTGGGACCGGCACCAGAAGATCGAGCGCCCGACCTACCGGCACCCGGCCCCAGACGGCACAGTCGGCAAGATCACCCCGGAAATTCGCCGACACATCGCCGAGGCATCAGCGAGGGCTCGCCGATGTTTCGGTTCGCATTCGTCGAATGATCGTCGCGAAATCGGCGAAGGCTTGATGAGCCCTCGACCCCGGAATGGAATGGAGTCGAATGGAGATTCCCTAGCCAAGGAGGGGGGGGTTTGTTCACCTACCACCTCCATAGGGGATATAGAGGGGTGGGGTGACTTCACCGCAGACCCCGACGAAGAACGGGGTGCAGCATGAATGCCCCGCTCCATTCCGCCCTGGCTGGGGCCGGCATCATCAGCCTGCGTGCGTATCAGTCGAATGTCGTCGATGCCACCCGCGCCGCCCTGCGCGCCGGTAAGCGCCGCGTGCTGGCCTACCTGCCCACAGGCGGGGGCAAGACCAGAGTAGCGACCGCCATCGCACAACTCACGCTCGCCAAGTCCGCCGGTCGCGTCATCGTCCTGGCGAACCGGAAGCAACTGGTGCACCAGTTCGCCGCCGCCCTGCGCGCCGCCGGCCTGGATGTGGGCATTGCTCAAGGCGAGAACACCGCCGGCCTGCATCATCGGGTGGTGGTGTGCAGCATCGACACCATCCACGCCCGGAGCTACACGTTCGAGGACGTGGCGCTGTTCATCATCGACGAGGCGCACGCAGTCGCCGGCAGTGAGAAGTACCGGACCCTGTTGTTCAGGTACAACCGCGTTCCCGTCATCGGCCTGAGCGCGACGCCATTTGCCCGTGGTCTGGGCAAGAGCTATCCCGAGTTGGCGGACCGGCCTCTGTTCGAGGAGCTTGTGGTCGGCGCGACGGTGCAGCAGTTGGTCGACGACGGGTTCCTGACGTACCTGGAAATCTACTGTCCGAGCGCCCCGGACATGACGGGCGCGAAGACCTCGCGCACGGCCGAGGGTGAGCAGGACTACCGGCAAGCCGATATTGACGAGGCCGCCGACCGCCCCGAGCTGGTGGGCGACATCATCCGGCACTGGCTGAAGCTGGCAGGAGGCCGCAAGACCATCGCCTTCGCTTCGAGCATCGCCCACAGCAAGCACATCGTCGGGCAGTTCCAGGCCGCAGGGGTGACGGCCGAGCACCTTGACTGCTACATGGAGGACGACACCCGCGCCGACATTCTCGGGAAGTTCGAGCGTGGCGACTTCACGCTGCTGTCGAACGTGGCGCTGCTGTCGGAGGGCTTCGACGTGCCAGACACCGCCTGCATGATTTTGGCGCGTCCAACGAAGTCGCTGACGAGGTTCTTGCAAATGGTGGGCCGCGTGTTGCGCCCTGCACCGGGCAAAACTCACGCGCTGCTCCTGGATCACAGCGGCTCCGTCGAGCGAATCGGCCATCCGTTCGACGAGCTGCCGTTGGAATTGTGCGACGGCAACCCGAACAAAGCCGGCAAACAGCAGCGCGAGAAGCCCGAGCCCAAGCCCTGCCCGAGCTGCAAGTTCGTCAAGCCGACGGGGGCGCACGAGTGCCCGAAGTGCGGATTCAAGCCCGAGCGGCAGAACGACATCGAGGTACGCGACGGCGAGCTGCAACGCTTCGACCGCAAGACCAAGAAGCCCGCGACGCCCGACCGCAAGCAGCACGTCTACAGCCAGTTGCTCCAGGTCGCGCGCAACAAGGGGTATTCACCCGGCTGGGTTGCCCACAAATACCGCGCAATGTTCGCTGTGTGGCCGCGCGGCATGCGCGATGTTCCGGCGGCGCCGACCTCTGAACTGCTGAACTGGCTGAGGTCGCAGCAGATTGCATCCGCCAAGGCCCGCGAAAAGCAGCAGGAGGGCCGCAACCATGTCTGAACGTCTGGATGTTCGCCAGATTGCACAGGGCCGCTGGAGGTCGATTCTGACGGTCCTGGGCATTGATGAGCGCGCCCTATCCGGGAAGCACGGCCCCTGCCCGATGTGCGGAGGCAAGGATCGCTTCAGGTTCGACGACCGAGAAGGCCGGGGAACGTACTTTTGCAGCGGGTGCGGTGCTGGTGACGGTGTGCAGCTAGCGATGGGCATCACCGGCCTGTCGTTCCGCGACGTGGCGTGCGAGATTGAGCGTGTCGCCGGCACGGTTCGGCCGACCACGGCCAAGTCCGATCGCAGCGACGAGGACAAGTTGAATGCGCTGCGCCGGGCGTTCCGGGAGTCCAGGCCCATCGCGCGCGGGGACGATGCTCATGCCTATCTGGCTGGGCGCGGTCTGCGACTGCACGACTTGCCGGAGAGCATCCGCACGCACCCCGGCATGCAGTACCGGGACGGCGGCGCGGTGCTGGGCACGTTCCCGGCGATGCTGGCGACCGTGGCCGATGCGACTGGGCGCGCGGTGTCGATGCACCGGACCTACATTCAGGACTGCCAGAAAGCGCCCGTACCGGCCCCGAAGAAGTTGATGCAGGGGATGCCTCTCGCTGGCGCCGCAATCCGCCTGACGCCCGTTTCCCGAACCTTGGGAGTCGCTGAGGGGATCGAGACTGCGCTTGCTGCGTCCGAACTGTTTGAGGTGCCGGTGTGGTCTTGCGTCAGCACCACCGGCATCGAGTCATTCGAGACGCCCGAGGGCGTGGAGCACATAGTCATCTTCGCGGACAACGACGCCAACTTTGCCGGACAGGCTGCAGCGTATCGGGCAGCGTATCGGGCAGCGCATCGGCTGGCGCTCAAGGGCATCGAAGTTGAAGTCGTCATTCCGCCGAGCGTGGGGGATTGGCTCGACCGCTTGATTCAGACGAAACTGCGCGCCGGATCAGCATCCGATTGAAGCTGTAGCAGGAGACGCGCCAGCATGACCGACCACACGACAAAGCCCACGAAGAGCTCGGCCGAGATCGTCTTCGAGGCGATCCAGGATCTGCATGTGCATGAGCAGATCGTGACGCGCGAAATTCTCGCCGAGCTGACCGGGCTGAAGCTGACGACGATTGACGACCGCCTCGCACATCTCGTGGACAACGGCCGCATCCGCCGGGTGCAGCGAGGGGTATTCGTCCCGATGGAGCAGCACAAGCCGGCCCGGCCCATTTCGCGCACGCTCTGCCCGGACGGCACGACGGTGCTGGAGGTAGGTGATACGGTGATGATCCTATCGCCGCGCGAGTCCCGCATGCTGGGCGAGGTCATGACCGGCGCCGCACAGCAGTTCGTCGCGATCGAGATTGGGCACGAGGGCGCGCGGCTCAATGCGGTGCTGTCCGCGCAGGTGAGCGACGTTCGGCGGGAGGTGCGCCAACTCCAGGACTGCCCGCCAGATGGGCGTGCCTGATGCGCTCCACGAGAAGGGGGCGCGCGAACTGCACCCGCTGCACTGATCGAGGGCGCTAACTCATGCGAAAAATCGCACATCGTAAAAACAGGCTGCATCCCAATGCTGGCGCGGGATGCGGGCGTTTCTGGGCTGCTTCCATGTGGTCAAGCTGCCTGATGGTTTCGGTAAATCTGCGGGGGCACCATGGGCGGGCCGGATAGCGGGCGGCGCGGTGGACGCGACGTAACCGCCGACTATCGACGGCTCGACGTGCGGCAACTGCAACGGGCAAGAGTGCTGACACCAGGGTGGCGCGGCGGCTGGTGCTGGTATCGACGCGGTGAGAAGTGGGCCGAGATCAACATCGAGGTGGGCGAGGCGTCTCTCCAGTTGCGCTACCGTGCGACCGACCGGGGCGAATGGAAAGACTACGACTACACGGTGCGGCTCAGTCGCAGCAGTTGCCACTATGGCGGTGAACGTCCATGGTTCCTGTGTCCGCACTGCGGCCGGCGCGTGGCGATCCTGTACGGCGGCGCGGTGTTCGCCTGTCGGCACTGCCGGGGCCTAGCCTACGAGGTGCAGCGGGAGGATCTGATGGACCGCATCGCCAGACGGGCTGACGCCATCCGGGATCGGCTAGGCTGGGAGGCTGGCATCCTGAACCCGGACGGCTGGAAGCCGAAGGGGATGCACTGGCGCACTTTCTGGCGACTGAAGGAAGAGCATGACCGGCTGAAGGGCGGCGCGCTGGGCGCGTGGGCGAAGCGGCTGGGCATGCTGGACAACATCGGGAGCTGACGTGACCGCCGCCGACATTGGGTGCAGGTTCGCACGCCTGCGTTCAAGGAATGGTTTGGGGACTGGGGAAATGACCTTGCTGGACGAGATATTGAAGCGGGAAGGGATCGGTCCGGCAACGCCGCCGGAGACGGTTCCGGCCTCACTGACGGCCTGCGAAACGTTCGAGGAGGTGGAGCTGTATCTGACGTGGTGCTCGACCCCGATACACGGGAGCCGCGAGCTCTCGTCCACGGCACCGCCGACGACATCACCGCCTTCGACCTGAGCCACGCAAACAGGAAGGATGCTGGTATCCAAGGCCGAGGTATCCAGCAGGGTATCCACGGAAACGCGGGCTCTGATCGATGGTTACCAGCGCATGGTTACCAGCTTGGTTACCGGCAAAAACGGACTCTCAGACCGATCGAGAGGATGCGCCCTGTGGTGCGATCTGGCGGGGCTGAAACGCAACGCGAACGCAACACCGATGACGGCGATCAGCACCCGCAACCAGACCCCGCACACCGCCGGCTTTTCTTCCTGCTGGACGTGCTGGTGGTTACGCTGTAACCGATGCTGAGTGATCCGCACCCTACACCAGCAACGAGAACCGGCCATGCGCCGGTTTTCTTTGGGTCTGCGTAACCTGCCGCTGCTGCGCGGCATCTGGGGCGATCTGATGAGCCTGTGCAATGGATTCGAGACTTGTACGCGCGCGTAGCGATGGGCGCGCCCTCTGAACGAGGGGACTCCAGTAGCGCAAGGGGCGCAATCTATTGGGCGTCACGAGGCTTCATCCAGCGTCCACTGCAACTGGCCTACTGCGTCTTCCACTGTTGGGCGAATATCCTTTTCCAGCACCAACGCCCTGATGTCTTCCTCGAACCGGTCACGCAGCGCTGACAGCAAAAGGCCATCTTCGTCCTCGTTCAGCAACTCTATGTAGCGCTCCAGCAGCGCATGGCTGATGTTGGCAATGTCGTCGTCACCCCCCGCTAGCAATTGATCCACGTATTCCGAAAGGAAGTCACTGGTTTCGCCCGCATGAGAGAGGGCTTCGCCGATCAGGCCGCCTAGGCTGATTTCCATGGGAATGACATCGCCACGAGCAGGCCCGATGAAGTCGAGGTTGCGCCGCGATGCTGCGTGCCTGACGCGCTCCAGCACGGCGGCGGTGATGTCGTCGCGGCTGATGCCTCCGATGTTTTCTGGATGATTGGCGTCGCCTGCGTCGTTTCGGGTGTAGATGCTCAAAAACAGCATGGTGTGCTTAGGAAGCTCGTCCAATGCGTCCGTAATCACCGTGTTCAGCACTTCGTCAAAATTTCTGCTTGTAGAGCCAAAGCCGAAGTCATCGTCGTCATAGGGGCCTTGCTGCAACTGCCAGCAGTATTCGTCCCATAGATGGCGGACAGCAACTTCGCCAAACAGACCAACGGCATCCATATTGCTTAGCGATGCGATGGTGGTTTGCACTAATTTTTCAAGCACTGGCTTGGCAATGGCACAGGCCGCAGCAACGAGGCGTTCGTAGTCGGCAGTGTCAACTTCGATCTTGTCTGGCATGTCTCTTTCCTTGCGCGCTCCTGCATAGGGTTTTCGGCCCGCAATGGCGGCCGTCTTGCCCCCGGTTGGACTGGTTCGGATAGAGAGTCCGTCCTGATTTTCGTGCAAACGGTGTTTGTTACGTTTGAGGGATACGCGCCTCGAACTGGACGGTATCTGCGAGCGCACCGGCCAGGCCAAGCGCCAAGTGATCGAGGCCGAGATTCTGCACTTAGATAGTTACGCTGTAACCGATGCGAGGTGATCCTCGCCCGGCTGCACGATCTTTGCCCGCCCGAGCAGGCCACAGCAGTACGCACCCGATTGGTACGCAAGGCCGGTATGCACGGAACGCGCGTTGTTTTATCCCCGTTCCGCGTGGGAAAGGCTGTGGATAACCCTTGAACCGGCGCTGTAAGTCGATGAGAGGAAAGGGGTAGCAGGCGGTGCTCAAGGGTTGTGCGCTTGCCTCGCCCGACACTGGCCCCAGAAGGGAGTCCAAACCGTCAGATCAGAGGTAATAGCCCGCAGTCGTGCGTAGCTGGTCGGCGAAGTTGTAGATGTCGTCTACCGACTCGATCGGGTTGCGAGTTTCATTCTTCTCCTGGTCGAACGTCCCGAGATATTTTTGGCCCCGGTTGAAGTGCAGACGGCAGATCGGCTTCCTATTGTTGTCGTCGATCAAGATCCCGCAATAGCTCTGCGTGTCTCGCATCGCGATGCGCTTCACGCCGACGACGGACCGGACGATCGCCTTCACGATGTGGAAGCCCTCCATCTCCTCGATGGTGGTGGTGACCTTGTCCTCGGGCTCGTCCTTGGGCGCCTCGCTGCCTGCTTCCGCGGGGCTGTCGGCGGCTGGCACGGTGATCGGCCTGGTGCCGCTGATTGCAGACTTCAGGCGCTCGTTCACTTGATCGCTCAGGTACTGCGCGGTCGCCTTTTTGGTGAGCTCGGCGAACTGCTCGCGCACCCTCTGCGTGATGGTGCCCTCGTAGACGTGCGTAGCTATGAACCGGACGAAGTCGTCGCTCGGTGTCGAAAACTCGCTGGCGATGAGCCGCTTGATCTGGCCGATGAACTTCAGCTCGCCGGCGGCGCTGATGATCGACTCGACGTCGAACGCGACCTTCGTCAGCTTCGCCAGCTCGGGTACGACGTGCTCGTCGATGTCGAGCAAGTCCAGCTCGAGGAACGGCTTCTCGTCCATCTTGTTCGGCTGGTCGAGATCGGTGAAGAACTTGTAGATCTGCCCATTCGTGAGTATCGCAATGCGGGCGCTCGTGACGTGGAAGTAGCGAAAGAGCTGGCCCGCGTGGTTGATGTTCAGCGGCTCGCCGAGCTTCTTGCACTCGAAGAGGATCTGGACCTCGCTGGACTTCAGGATCGCGTAGTCGATCTTCTCGCCCTTCTTGGTGCCGACGTCGCAGACAAACTC
>JAKLLJ010000137.1 GCA_023150215.1 Thauera sp.
CCAATCAATCCAAGCGCCACGCCCCCCATTCCGATCGCCGCCCGGGCGCCAAGCGCACGGCCGCCGATCACGGCCGCAATGCCGAGCTTGAACGCAAGGTTGGCGAGCATCGCGATGCCGATCGCGGTCACCGTGACGCCGAGCTCGAGGCGCTCCAGCGCATACAAGCGCAGGCTGGACAGCGTGATTGCATCGACGTCGGTCAGACCGGACGCGAAGGCGAGCGCGTAGAGCCCGCGGCTGCCGGCCATCTCGGACAGCCAGGCGGCAGCGAGCAGCACCAGGGCGTAGGCAGCGCCAAAACCGAGCGCGGTCTTCAACTCGGTCGGATTGCCGGTCGCGGGCAACACCGCCCCGCCGCGCTCGGGCAATTGTCGCCAGTGCCACAGCGCTCCGAGCACGCCGAGCGCCAGCGCCGGAATCAGCGCGCGAGCCAGCGTGGGCGCCACCCCTGGCGCGACCACGGTGGCAATCACCGCCACCCGCAGCACCATCACCAGATTGGCGATCACGATCACCAGCGCCGCCATCGCACTCGCGGCCGGAAACGCGCGCGCCTGGCGCGCATACAGCAGGGTGGTCGCGGTACTCGACGCCAGCCCGCCGAACACGCCGACGAAGACCGCGCCATAGCGCACCCCGACGAGTTGCAGCGCGGCGTAACCGGCCAGGCTGACGCCGGCGATCAGCACCACCATCCGCCAGATCTGATGCGGGTTGAGCGCACCGTAGGGGCCCATCTCCTCGTTGGGCAGGATGGGCAGGATCACCAGCGACAGCACGCCGAACTGCAGGATCGAGATCCAGTCGCGCGCATCGAGCCGGGTCGCGAGGCCGCGCAACTGGGCCTTGAAGTACAGCAGCACGGTGGTGGCCACCGCCAGCATCACGGCAAGCTGGGCATGACCGAGCCAGGTCGCAGCGCCCAGGCAGTAGCAGACGACGAGCGCGGCGACCGAGGTGGTGCCGGGATCGGACGGGTCGGGATGGCGCAGGTAGGCGGCGACGATGGTGAGCGCGACGATCACCAGGCCGGCGACGAAGGGTGCGAAGCTGCCCAGTTGGCCGCCGAGCATGGCCGCCAGCGCGCCGAACATGCCGACCAGGGCGAAGGTGCGCAGGCCAGCGCGCGCCGAAGGCACGCGCTCACGCTCGAGACCGATCAGCAGACCGATTCCGGTGGCGATCAGGAGGGCCTCGATCTGGGCGGCATCGAGCGGAGCGGCGTCAGGCACGGGGCAGGTCGGGTTCGTGGGCACAGGCTTCGGGGCGACAGCCGCCTGATGATACGCCGACGCCCGCCGGCGATGCGCCAAACGAACCCGCACGCGCTAGCATTGCGCTCCTGAACGTGACCGACCTCCTGCAGTGGGGCGTGTTGCGCTCCTCCCCGGACCGCAGGACATCGAGAGGACGACATGAAGCTGTTGCTGGTTGAAGATGACCCGACGCTGGCGGAGGGGATCGCCGAGTTTCTGCGCGGCCAGGGCGACGAGGTGAGCGTGGAAAGCGACGGCATGCGCGCCGACCGCCTGCTGCAGGAGACGACGTTCGATTTCGTGCTGCTCGACGTCGGCCTGCCCGGGCTCGGCGGCTACGAGCTGGTGCGGCGCATCCGCAAGCGCGGCCAGCGCATGCCGGTGATCGTGATCACCGCGCGCGATGCGCTCGACGACCGCATCTACGGCCTCGACCTCGGCGCCGATGACTACCTGGTCAAGCCCTTCGAGCTCGCCGAGCTGAGCGCGCGCATGCGCGCGGTGCAGCGCCGCGGCCGCAGCGCCAACGCCTCGCTCGGCTTTGGCGCCCTGGTGCTGGACGTCGACGGCCGCCTCGCCGAGCTCGATGGCGAGGCACTGCCGCTGAGCGGGCGGGAGTGGGAGGTGCTGGAAGCGCTGGTGCGCGCCGATGGCCGCACGGTGACGCGCGAAGCCCTGCAGGGTGAAGGCAGCGGCAATGCGCTCGAGGTCTGCATCTCGCGCCTGCGCCCGCGCCTGGAGGCCGCCGGACTGCTGATCCGCACCGTGCGTGGCTTCGGCTATCGCCTCGAACGCGCCCGGGAGCGCCGCGACCGTGCCGACCAGCCTTCGCCGTAAGCTCTTCAGCAGCCTCGCGGCACCGACCGGCCTGCTGCTGGCGATCGCCGGCGCGGTGGCCTACGGCACGGCGAAGGGGATGGTCGCCGACGCCTACGACCACAACCTGCTCAACCTTGCACACGCGATCGCCACCCATGTTCACCCGGCACCGGACGGCCTCACCCTGACCCTGTCCTCCGAGGTGGAGGCGGTGCTGCGCAGCGACACCCGCGACCGCATCTACTTCCGCGTCCGCGATGCGCAGGGCCGCCTGCTCGGTGGCGATGCGAGCCTGCCGCTGCTCGACGACAATGACGCGCTGTCCGCGCTGCCGGTGCCCTACTCCCAGCTCGGTCGCGAACCCGCCCCGGCGCCGGTGCCACGCGTGCCATCGAGCCGCCCCCTGTTCCGCGACCTGATGCACGAGGCACAGCCCATCCGTGCGCTGCGCCTGTACCGGGACCTGCCTGGCGGCGGCTTCTACGTCACCGTGGCCGAGACCCTGGTCAAGCGCGACGAGGCGATGGATCGCCTGCTGATCGGCTTCGCCTCCGCCGCCGGCCTCCTCTTGCTGGCGGCGAGCATCGCGGTCGAGTTCGGCATCCCGAGCGGGCTGGCGCCGCTCGAGCGCCTCGAGGACTCGCTGCGCAAGCGCTCGGGCGCCGACCTGTCGCCGATCGAACCGGCCGATGCCCCCGACGAAGTGCGGGAAGTGGTGCGCGCCCTCAACGGGCTGCTGGAACGACAACGCACCGCCAGCGAGCGCCAGCGCGAGTTCCTGCAGGATGCCGCACACCAGTTGCGCACCCCGCTGGCGGGCTTGCAGATGCAGCTCGAACTGCTCGAATCGCGGCCGCTCGACGCCACCGCACGCACACGCCTGCGCCAATCGGTCGCGCGCGTGACCCGGCTCGCCAACCAGCTGCTCACGCTCGCGCGTGCCGAGGCCGGCGGTCGCCTGATCGCGGGCAGCAGCGAGGTCGACCTCGCCGGACTGATCGACCCGATGGTCGAGGACTGGGTCGACCGCGCTGACGTGCGCGACATCGACCTGGGCGTCGAGCGCGAAGCAGTGCGCGTGCAGGGCGACCCGACCCTGCTCCAGGAACTGGTTGCCAACCTGATGGACAATGCCCTCAAGTACTGCAGCGGAGGGGGACAGGTGTCGCTGCATTGCGCCCGCGCGGGCGACGAGGTCTGCATCGAGGTCAGCGACGACGGCCCGGGCATTCCGCACGAGGTCCGCGCGCTGGTCTTTGAACGCTTCTACCGTCATGCCGGCAGCAGCGCCAGCGGCAGCGGCCTGGGCCTGTCGATTGCGCGCGAGATCGTGCGTGGCCACGGCGGCCGCATCGAGATTGGCGACGGTCCGCACGGACGCGGAACCTGCGTGCGCGTCAGGCTACCCCTGAATCGCGCCACGAAAGCCTGAACGCCCCGCCGCGACGCCGGCAAGCGATCGCGGTGGACGAAAAACCGCGGGGCGGTGAGCCTTCGCCCACCGCCCCGCGCTTGTCTTCACCGTCCGGCAGCACCCTTGAGGATGCCGCCGGCGGCTGGTTGCTTAGTGCGACGAAGCCGACGACGCGCCGATACCGGTTTCCGAGCGCACCTTCTGCGCCATGTAGCCGGCACGGTCTTCCTTCGCACGCGCGCTGTTGTCGAGGATCGAGAACAGCCAGATGCCGATGAAGCCCGCGGCCATCGAGAACAGGGCCGGCGACGCGTACGGGAACAGCGCCGAACCCTTCGGGTTGCCAAGCGTGACTTCCCACACCGACGGCGACACGACGGTCAGCGCCACTGCGGTGATCAGGCCGAGGAAGCCGCCGATCGTCGCGCCGCGGGTGGTGCAGTCCTTCCACAGCACCGACATGAACAGCACCGGGAAGTTGGCCGAAGCTGCGATCGCGAAGGCCAGCGACACCATGAAGGCGATGTTCTGCTTCTCGAACGCGATCCCCAGCACCACCGCGATCGCACCCAGCACCAGGGTGGTGATGCGCGACACCTTCAGTTCGGCAGCCGAGTCGGCCTTGCCCTTCTTGAACACCGTGGCGTACAGGTCGTGCGACACCGCCGAGGCGCCCGACAGGGTCAGGCCGGCCACCACTGCGAGGATGGTCGCGAACGCCACCGCCGAGATGAAGCCGAGGAACACGTTGCCGCCGACCGCGTTGGCGAGGTGGATCGCCGCCATGTTGCTGCCGCCGATCAAGCCGCCCTTGGCGTCGAGGAAGGTCGCGTTGGTGGACACCAGCACGATCGCGCCGAAGCCGATGATGAAGGTGAGGACGTAGAAGTAGCCGATCCAGGTGGTCGCCCAGAACACCGACTTGCGGGCTTCCTTGGCATCGGGCACGGTGAAGAAGCGCATCAGGATGTGCGGCAGGCCGGCGGTGCCGAACATCAGCGCCATGCCGAAGGAGATCGCCGAGATCGGATCCTTGATGAAGGAGCCCGGTCCCATGATCGCCTGGCCGACGGTGGAAGCCTCCAGCGCGGTCTTCCCGGTGGCAGCCGACACTTCGGTCTTGACGCGGACCGCATCGGCGAACAGCGCCTCGGGCGAGAAGCCGTAGTTCAGCAGCACCATGAAGGCCATGAAGCTTGCACCGGCGAGCAGCAGGCAGGCCTTGATGATCTGCACCCAGGTGGTCGCGGTCATGCCGCCGAACAGCACGTAGATCATCATCAGCGCGCCGACGATCACCACCGCCATCCAGTACTCGAGGCCGAACAGCAGCTTGATGAGCTGACCGGCACCGACCATCTGCGCGATCAGGTAGAAGGCCACCACGACCAGGGTGCCCGAGGCCGCGAAGGCGCGGATCGGGGTCTGCTGGAAGCGGTAGGCCGCCACGTCGGCGAAGGTGAACTTGCCAAGGTTGCGCAGGCGTTCGGCCATCAGGAAGGTGATCACCGGCCAGCCGACCAGGAAGCCGATCGAGTAGATCAGGCCGTCGTAGCCGCTCGCCATCACCGCCGCGGAGATACCGAGGAAGGACGCCGCCGACATGTAGTCACCGGCGATCGCCAGGCCGTTCTGGAAGCCGGTGATACCGCCGCCACCGGTGTAGAAGTCGGCTGCCGACTTGGTCTTCGCCGCCGCCCATTTGGTGATGTACAGCGTACCCGCCACGAAGGCGGCGAACATCATGATGGCCGTCCAGTTGGTGGCCTGCTTCTCGGCCTGGCCGAGGTCGCCGCCCGCAGCGAGCGCCACCGAGGACAGCAGGGCGAGCACGAGGCCGCCTGCGAGTTTCGCATTGCTACTGATCATTTGCCCGCCTCCTCGACGATTTCACGGGTGAGCTGGTCGAACTCGGAGTTCGCGCGGCGAACGTAGAAGCCGGTGATCAGGATGGTGAACACGATGACACCGAAGCCGACCGGGATGCCGACCGTCATCACGCCCTCGCCCAGGCGGGCGGCGAGCGATTCCTTGTTGAACGCGATGAGCGCGATGTAGCCGTAGTAGACGAACATCATCACCATGGTCAGGGTCCAGCCGAAGCTGGAGCGCGTGCGTACCAGCTTCTGGTACTTGGGGTTGGCGGCGATTTTGGTCGCCATATCGTTTTCCATATCTCCCTCCTTCGTCGATGAAAGGACCGGACGCTTGTCCGGTTGCGCGAACCTTAGGATCGCAGACTTACATTCCGCTTACGCGGGTATAAAAAATTCTTTTTTTGACAGATACTTACATCAAACTTAGCGATTTCTTGCATGCAGCCGGCCTTTCGCTGCACGCCCTCGGCGAGATGCAAGCTGGATTCAGCTTGCCTGTGCCCGGCGCGGCAGAAGCCGCGCAACGGCGGTGCGGGATGCGAGGAGTGCGGGTGGGGCGGAGCGGCTGCATTCGCGGCTGCCGCCGCGCCTACGCGGCAGCGCCCTGTAGGAGCGGCGGCAGCCGCGAACCTTCGGCGCCCCTCCTTACCCGCCCCCGCCCAGACGCCCCTCCCAAACTCCGCCCGAACGCCCGCCCACCCCGCCTACGCCGCAACCCGCGTACTGCGCAACCCGCGTACTGCGCAACCCGCGTCTTCCAGCGCACGCATGCGCCTCAGGGCATGAAGGCGGCGAACGCTGCCGGCATTGGCGCGTTTTCCAGGCTGCGCTGGGTGAACAGGAAACGTCCGTCGCAGACGAAGCCGAGATCGGCCCAGTCCACCGCGTTGAGTGCGTCGCGGAAAAGCTCGATATCGACGTCCGCGCGACGCGGAAACACGGCCATCACCGCGCCGTCGTAGTCCTTGCACGGATGCACGAAGAACGGCCTGGCCACCCGCGTCTTGCCGTTCACATACACCCGCGGCTGCGCGCTGCGATGGTGCAGGCGGCCCCACATCCACCAGTTCGACTCGTCGAAGCGCGTCACCTTGCGCTGCAGCAGGCGCGCCTTGTGCGGCGCCAGCACCGCCGGCGGCGGCTCGCCCGGCTCGCTCCAGATCATGCGCCGGGTGTGGCCGGTGCTGACCGTCGACGAACACACGAAGTCGCGGTTGCCATGGCGCGCATCCGCATACAGCTCGTCCGCGCCCGACACCGCACCGACCTTGACGAAGGCCAGCGCCGACAAGCGCAGCGGGTAATCGCCGCGCGCGAACATCAGGTGCCCCGCGCATTCGATGAGGTGCCGCATGTCCCAGGCCGGCACCGCGAGCGCAGCCGCGAAGTCGTCACCGACGCCGATCTCGCAGTAGCGCAGGCGACGATCGCCCAGCCCCTTCTCGAAGCGCCAGATCAAGCAGTTCGGCACGGCATCCTGAAAGACGCGCGCATCGCCGAGCTCGATCGCATCGGTGATCGTGCCGGCCTCGAACAGCAGGCGGTTGAGTTTCACCGCCGAGGTCGCCTTGAGCAGGTCGCGCGGCGTGATGAAGATCAGCTCACCCCCCGGCTTCAGGTGGCGCAGGCACTTCTCGATGAAGAAAAGATAAAGGTTGGCACGCTTGTCCAGGCACTCACCGTAGCCGCCGCGCGCGATCAGCGTCCGCGTCGATTGCGCAATGTCCTGGAAGCGCACGTACGGCGGGTTGCCGATGATGGTGTCGAACTGCTCGCGCTCGGGATAGGCGAAGAAGTCGATCGCCTGCGCCCCGGGCGGACAGTGGTCGGGATCGAGCTCCAGCCCCACCGCGCCGGGCAGGTGGCGCAGGAAGGCGCCATCGCCGCACGAGGGTTCGAGCACGCGGCCGTGGTTGCGGCGCAGCGCGAGCATTGCGCGCACCACCGGCTCGGGGGTGAACACCTGGCCGAGTGCGGCGACGTCGCGCAGGCCGAGGACGAGCTGGGCGGGCGGGAGAGCGGAGGCGGGAGTGACGGAGGGCATGGGGCGCGATGTTACCAACTGCAGGTGGCGGCGGGGACGCGGAGCGGCCGCACGCGTCACAGCGCAGCCACCGCTGCACGCAGGCGTGCGATGAGCGCCGGCACCGCCTGCAGGCGTGCCCCCTCTTCGTCGAGGATGGCCTCGAAGGCGCGCTTGCGGAAAGCCCGCAACTCGGCCTCGTCGGGCGCGTCCGGCGCACTGACCGCAGCCGCGACGAGGCCGATCAGGCGTTCGGCAGCGTGCAGGCGGCCCCACAGATAGTCGTTCTCGCGCGCCGCGCTGCTCAGGAAGCCACCAAAGCCGGCAAACGCAGTGCCCGCCAGCACCGCTCCACCACCCCCCGCCGCGGCGAGCAGGGTCGCGTCCTGCGGGCTGATGCGGTCGATCAGCACCTCCTCGAGCGGGCCGCTGCCGAGCGCGAGCGCACCGAGCGCAGGCCGCAGGATCACATCCCAATAGAAATAGCCGAGATAGGCGGTCAGCAACTGGCGCCGACAGTGCGGCTCGATCGCCTGCACCGACGCCGAGACCAGCACGGCATCCATGTTGGCGTTCGCGTCGGCGATCCGGCAGGCATCGCCAAGGCAATCGATCAGCGCATCGAGCGCGCTCGCGTTGCGGGCCGCAAACGCCATCGCGTCCGCCTCGGGCGGGAGCGCCGAGCCCCCCGCAGCCGGCTGCAGCAGCGCGCGCGCCGCCTCTGCAGCCCGCGCATCGACGAAGGCACAGTCGTCGTAGATCGCCAAGGCGTCGAGACACTCGTGGATCCGCGTCTTCACCGCGTCGAGAATCGCCGGATCGGTGGTGCACGCATCGTCCGCCGGCAAGGCGTGGTAAAGCGTGTTGAGCTCGTGGAGCACGAAATTGATCCGGCGCCGCTTGTACTCGATGCCGAAGCGGATCACCACGCGCGCAAAGGCCGGCATGTCGGCATCCTCGCGCACGTCTTCGGCCACACGGTAGGTCTCGCGCAGGATTCCGCCCTGCACCGCCCAGGCCTCCACCAC
>JAKLLJ010000138.1 GCA_023150215.1 Thauera sp.
GGCATGCCGCGCTGGGCGGCTTTCATCCTGATGCATTAACTGCGCAGCCGAATCCCGCCAAAACGGGGGTATAGGGGCCTGACCCGGTTGATAATATCGGCGCAACCCCTCCAGCGCCATCGGAAAACGCCGTTGTTTCAAGGTCTTCGGCGCGCATCTTCAACGACAGTCGAAACTGGACGCCTCGACGATGGACTCGGCTTCCCTTCGCCAAATGCAGCGCCGCGACCGCGGCTTCACGCTGATCGAGGTCATGGTCGTGATCGTCATCCTCGGCGTGCTCGCCGCGCTCGTCGTGCCGCGCATCATGAGTCGCCCCGACGAGGCACGCGTGGTCGCCGCACGCCAGGACATCGCCTCACTGATGCAGGCGCTCAAGCTCTACAAGCTCGACAACCGGCGCTACCCGAGCACCGCGCAAGGTCTGGGCGCGCTGGTCGTGCGCCCCACCGCCGCGCCCGCGCCGGAGAACTGGAAGCCCTACGTCGAGCGCCTGCCCAATGACCCTTGGGGGCAGTCCTACCAGTACCTGGCACCGGGCGTGCATGGCGAGGTGGATGTGTTCAGCTATGGCGCCGACGGCCGCCCGGGCGGTGAAGGCTTCGATGCCGACATCGGCTCGTGGCAGCCCTGAGCGCGCGCTGACCGGCCCCCTGCATGCAGCGCGGCTTCACCCTCGTCGAACTGCTCGTCGTGCTGGTCATCGTCGGCATCGCCGGTGGTGGCATCGCGCTCGCCCTCGAGCGCGCCCATGCGGACGACAGCGAGCGCGAGGTCGAGCGCCTGCGCCGCGTGCTCGAGGGCGCGGCCTACCGTGCCGAACTGCGCGGCCGGCCGCTGGCGGTGGACTTCGTGACCGACGGCTACCACCTCAGCGAACGCCAGCCCGACGGCGCGTGGAAGCGGCTGGAGGCCCCGCCCGAGCTCGCCCCGCATGCCTTCGCCAGCGGTTTGCGCCTGTCCGCGCTGCGCATAGGCGCGCAGGCCCGGCGGCTCGCCGCCGAGCCCGGTGCTGCGGCCACCGGCAGCCGCCGCATCGTGTTCGGTACGCGCACGCCTGCGTTCGAACTGGTGCTGGCCGGCGCGGGCACGCAGTACCGCATCGCCGGGCGCATCGACGGCCGCGTGCAGCGGCTCGCGGCTACCCGGGAGGCGAACCCGTGATGCGGGGAGTCCGTGCCGCTGTCGGCTTCACCCTGCTCGAGACCCTGGTCGCGCTCGCCATCGTCGCGATCGCGCTGATCTCGGCGCTGCGCGCGATGGGCGCGACCGCGCAGTCGAGCGCAGCGCTGCGCGAGCACACGCTGGCGAGCTGGGTGGCGCAGAACCGCCTGGCGCTGCATCGCGCCGGCGCCGCCTGGCCGGCCGTCGGCGAATACAGCGGCGAGGCGGAACAGGCGCGCGTGCGCTTTCGCTGGCAGGAGACGGTGAGCGGCACGCCCAACGTGTTGTTCCGCCGCATCGACGTGCGCGTGCTCGACGCGCGTGGCGAGCACACCCTCGCCACCCTGAGCGGCTTCGCCGCGCGGCCGCTGCGCTGAGCCGAGATGCCCGTGTTCGCGTCCTTTTTCCGCCACCGCCCGCCGCGACGCAAGGCCACCGGCCTGACCCTGATCGAGCTGATGGTGGCCTTGGCGCTGCTGGGCGTGATCGGCGTGCTTACCTGGCGCGCCACCAGCCAGCTGGTCGATGCGCGTGAGCGCATCGGCAGCGAGCTCGGGCGCTGGCAGGCGGTGGTGCATGCGACCGCGTTCATCGAGCGCGAGCTGATGCAGATCGCCCCGCCGGTGCTGGCCGACGCTGCGGGCGGCCTGCCCGCGCTGACGCTCGAAGCCGCCGAGGATGGCAGCCGCAGCCGGCTGGCGTGGTCGGTGGTCGGTGGCGAGCACGACATCGGCCGCGTCGAGATCCGTCATCTGGACGGCCGCGTCGAGGCCTGGGTGTGGCCAGACCGTGAGGGGCGCGAGGAACCGACCCGTCTGCCCCTGCTTGACGACGTGCACGCGCTGCGCTGGCGCCTGCTCTCGGCTAACCGGCCGCAGCTGCAATGGCCGCCCGCCGAGGGCAGCGCGGCACCTGCCACGACGCGACGGCGCAGCGCAGTCGCGACGGCGCCTGCGCTGCCCGAAGCCTTCGAACTCACCCTGGAGCTGGCCGATGTCGGCACGATCACGCGCGTCTTTGCGCCGCGCTAGGTGCGCGGCCGAGCGCGGCGCGGCGGTGGTGCTTGCGCTGCTCACGGTGAGCTTTGCGGCGATGCTGGCGGCGGCGGCGCTGGCCGATTTCGGCCACGGCCTGGAGATGCTCGGCGGGCGCCACGATCAGGCCCAGGCCTGGCAGCTCGGCCGTGCAGCGGTGGATTGGTCGCGCAACATCCTTGCCGACGACGCGCGCCAGAGCGCGACTGACCACCTCGACGAGATGTGGACCACCGAGATCCCGGTCACCGCGATCGCCAGCGATCCCGCTGAAGGCCGCGTCGGCGGCCAGATCCGCGATCTGTCCGGGCGCTTCAATCTCAACGATCTCGCGCCCGGCGGGCAGCCCGATGCGCAGGCCGTCGCCCGTTTCGCGCGCCTGCTCGCCATCGCCGGCATGAACGGCGCCCAGGCGGGCGCCGCCGCCCAGGCGGTGGCCCGTCACCTGCAGGCCGGCGCCGCGGATGGCGGCAGTGGCATTGGCGACGGCCGCGCTGGCGGCGGTGTGCGCTTCGTCGAGGTGCGCGAGCTCGCCACCTTGGGCGTGATCCCCTCCGTCGCCCTCGACGCGCTCGACGCCCACCTGGTGGCGGCGCCGTCAGGGGCGCCGATCAACATCAACACTGCAAGCGCCGAGGTGCTCGCGGCCGTGGTCGATAATCTTCCCCTGGATGCAGCCCGCACCCTGGTCGCCGCGCGCGATCGCGCCTGGTTCCGCAACCTCGGTGACTTCCAGGGGCGCCTGCCCGAAGGCGCCGGGCTACCCGCCGGGCGCCTGCTCGACGTGCGCAGCCGCTACTTTCTGGTCACCATCACCGCCGCTTACGGCGACGCGGTGCTCACCCTGCAGGCCATGCTCGAACGCGAGTCGAACTGGCCCACCCTTCTCTGGTACCACACGCCATGACCACCACCCTGATGCTGCTCGCCGGCGAGCACTGGCCGCGGGACCCGGTTGCCGACTGGGTGCTGCTCGACGCCGGGCGCCGCCGGCTCGACAGTGGCCGCAGTGATCCGCGCCACTGGCCGCCGGCGCAGCGCCACGAGCTCGTGCTCGCCGGCAGCCGTGCGCTGTGGCTCGAGCTCGAACTGCCGCCGGCGCCGCGCCGCGAGCAGGCGCAACTGATCCGCTATGCGCTCGAAGGCCAGCTCGCGCGCGACCCCGACCTGCAGCATGCGACCATCAGCGGGCGCGATGCCGCCTCCGTACGCTGCGGCGTGATCGTGATCGAGCGCAGTGAGCTGGGCGCCCTGGTCTCGGCCTGCAACACGCTCGGGCGACCGCTCGCCGCGGTGCGCAGCGCGCTGCAGCTCGCCCCGCCGCCGCCCGGAGCGTGGGTGCTGGCGATGTTGCCGGGCGGTGATGCGGTGCTGCGAGCGGGCGTGCGCAGCGGTATCGCGCTCGACGCCGGCTCTCCCGCCGCGCTGGCCGACTGGCTGGCACTGCAATGGAGTGCCACGCCTCCGGTGGAGCGCCCGCAGGTGCTCGAGCTGCGCTGCGCGCGCGCCGTGCAGGGCCCTGATCCGGCGGCCCTTGCGCTTGTCGATGGCGTCGCGCTGCGCAGCGGTGCCGAACTGGATTGGTGGCAACTGCCGCCGGATGCCGCCAACCTGTTGCACGGGGAGTTCGCGCCGGCACACGACCGCAATGTGCTGTGGCGGCGCCTGCGCCCTCCGCTCGCACTGGCCGCCAGTGTCGCCGCGGTGTGGCTGCTCGCCCAGGTCGCGATGCTGGCGATGGATGGACGCGAGGAGCGCATGCTGCGCGAACGTGGCGAACGGATCGCCGCCGAGGCCTTGCCGGGGCAGCCCTTGCTCGAGCCGCGCATGCAGCTGCGGCGTGCGCTCGAGCGTTCGCTGCAGGCGCACGGGCAGCTCGCTGCGGGCGATCTGCTGAGTCTGCTCGACGCTGCGCTGGAGGCGGGCGCGCCGCGTCCGCTCGCGCTGCGCTACGAGGACGGACGGCTCACCCTACAGCTCGCCGCGGTGCCGGCAGCGGAGCTGCTCACCCGGCTCGACGCCCGCGGCCTGGCGGCCCGTGCCGAAGGCACGACGCTGATCCTCGCTGCCCGCCCATGATCACGTCGCCACCCCCTCGCCGCTGCTGCCGGAGCCTTGCCTGATGAACGCCCCCACGACCTCTCCCCTCGCCCGCCTGCGCCTCTGGCTGGCCGCGCGCGCACCGCGCGAGCGCCTGCTGCTCGGGCTCGCGAGTGCGGTGATCCTTGGTGCCGGCCTGCTCGCTTTCGTCGACCTGGTCAGCGCCGAGCGCGCGCGCCTGGCGCGCAGCCTGCCTGGCGTCCGTCTTGCCCACCTCGCCATGGAGCAGGACAGCCTGCGCCTGGCGGCGCTGCGCGAACGGCCGCCACCGGCCGCCACGCCGGCCAGCGCCCTGCCCGACTCGGTGCGCGCGGCCGCGCAGGCACGTGGAATCGACGCCGAGGTGCGCGCGGCGGCGGCCTTGCTCGAGGTGCGCGGCAGTGCCGAACTCCCCGGCCTGATCGACTGGCTCGCCACCCTGCATGCCGACTTTCGCCTGCGCCCGCAGCAGCTCGATCTGCAGCCGGCCGATGGCGCCGGGCGTGCGCGCTTCGAGGCCCGTTTCGAAGCGGCGGGAGGCTGAGTGCACGTGGCGCGAACGGGACTTGGCGCAACACCCTCTGCGCCTCGCCGGCGGCGACGCGCGCTCGCGCTGGGGGCGCTTGTGCTCGCGACGCTGGGTGTGGCCGTCCTGCGTGCACCTGCGACCCTGATCGACCGCGGGCTCGCGCACGCAAGTGCGGGGCATTTCCGCCTCGCCCTGCCGGTTGGCACACTCTGGCACGGCACGGCGCGGCTGGCGGCAAGCGAGGGCAGCGGCGCGCTCGCACCGCTCACCCGGTTGGCCTGGGACTTCGAGCCGGGCGCCCTCCGTGCGGCCACTTTGCGCTGGCGACTCCACGTCGACGGTGCGTCTCCTGCGCGCCTGGATTTCGGCCCGCGCGGGATCGCGATCGAGAATCTGCTCATCGAACTGCCACCGGCCGCTGCCTTCGCTGCGGTCCCGCATGCCGCGGCACGTGCGGGGTGGCGGGGAATCCTGGGGGTCTGGGTCGATCACCTCGCCTGCGACCTGGCGCAGCGCTGCACCGGCCGCCTCGACGTGGATTGGCGCGCCGCCGGGGTGGACATCCTGCCCGGCGTGGCGCTCGGGGATCATCGGCTGGAGGTCGCGCTCACCCCTGCCGGCGCGACGCTGCAGGTATCGACCTTGCGCCGGCAGGCACTCGCGCTCGACGGTCGCATCGAGCTTCCGACCGGTGCGCGCCCACGCCTCACCCTCGAGCTGGGCGGTGACGCGCAACTCCTCGGCCGCGTGGGCGGCATGCTCGCCGAACTTCGTCCGACCCGTGTCGGCGAGCGCTTGCGCATCCAGTATTGAAGCGGGATGCGACTCGCCTTCTCGCCGTGCGCGGTATCAGCGCGGTGCGCGCAGCCTCGTCCTCGAGCAGATCGGCAAGGCGTTGATGCCCTACTCGGTGCGGTGCGGCTCGGCGAGGTAGTCGCGGGTGCGCATCTCGATCAGGCGGCTGACCGTGCGCACGAATTCGTGGGCGTTGTGGCCTTCGGTGTACAGGTCGTGGGCCTCGACCGCGGCGCTCATGATCAGCTTGACGCGGTGGTCGTAGAGCACATCGATCAACCACGTGAAGCGACGCGCCTCCGAGGCGTTGGCGACGCGCATCTTTGGCACCGCTGACAGCACCACGGTGTGGTGTTCGCGGGCGATCTCGAGGTAGTCGTTCTGCGAGCGCGGCCCCCCGCACAGGTTGGCGAAGTCGAACCAGATCACGCCCGGCGCCTGCCGCACCACGTCGATGTTGCGGCCGAGGATCTCGATATAGCCGTTGCGCCCCTCGCTCGCCGCGAGGCGGCGGAAGTCCTCGGCCATCTTGCGTTCAGCGGTCTCGTCGTGAGGGACGAGATAGATTTCCATCTTCTCGAGCGAACGCAGGCGGTAGTCGGTGCCGTGGTCGACCTCGACGATGTCGAAGCGCTGCTTGATCTTCTCGATCGTGGGCAGGAAGTTGATCCGCATCAGTCCGTTGGGATAGAGACCATCCGGCGGATAGTTGGAAGTCATCACGAACACCACACCCCGGTCGAAGAGCGCGTCGAGCAGGCGGCCGAGGATCATCGCGTCGGCGATGTCCGAGACGTGGAACTCGTCGAAGCACAGCAGCCGGGTCTGCGCCGCGATACGGTCGGCCACCTTTTGCAGCGGGTCGGGCGCGTTGTTGAACTTGCGCAGGTCGTTCTGCACTTCCTGCATGAAGGCGTGGAAGTGCACCCGGCGCTTGCGCCGATACGGCACCGAGTCGTAGAAGCAGTCCATCAGGAAGCTCTTGCCGCGCCCCACTCCGCCCCAGAAATACACGCTGCGCGGCATCCTCGGCTTGTTCAGGAACTGCTTGAGCTTGCTGCCCTGGCGCGCGGCTTTGAAGCCCAGGAGCTCGGTGTACAAGCCTTGCAGGCGCTGCGCCGCGGCGCGCTGGGCAGGATCGGACTGGAAGCCACGCGTTTTCAGCTGGGCTTCGTAGGCGTCGATCATCCCGTGCTGGGGAACCTTGAGGATGCGATGGGGCATGGCGAATCGGCCAGGAGCGTTGATCGAAGGACTGCAGGTTAACGTGAAAGGGGTGGGGGCGAGGATACCCCCGCACCTCACCCCTCACACCTTGCGCCTTGCTCAGAAATGCAGCGGGCGCTTGTCGCAGGCGAGCGCGGCCTCGTGCACCACTTCCGACAGGGTCGGGTGGGCGTGGCAGATACGCGCCAGGTCTTCCGAGCAGCCGGCGAACTCCATCGTCACCACGGCTTCGGAGATCAGCTCGGATGCGTTGGCACCGATGATGTGCACGCCGAGGATGCGGTCGGTGCTGGCGTCGGCCAGCATCTTGACGAAGCCGGTCGGATCGCCCATGCCGAGCGCACGGCCGTTGGCGAGGAACGGGATCTTGCCGACCTTGTAGGCCACCCCGGCCGCCTTCAGCTGCTGCTCGGTCTTGCCGACCCAGGCGATCTCGGGGCTAGTGTAGATGACCCAGGGCACGGTATCGAAGTTGCAGTGGCCGGCCTGGCCCGCCATCAGCTCGGCGACCATCACCGCCTCTTCCATCGCCTTGTGTGCGAGCATCGGCCCGCGAACCACGTCGCCCACCGCCCATACGCCGGGCAGGTTGGTCTTGCAGTGGTCGTCGACTTCGATCTGCCCGCGCTCGTTGAGCTTGAGGCCGACAGCTTCGGCGTTGAGGCCCTGGGTGTTGGGAACGCGGCCGACGGACACGATGAGGCGGTCGGCGTCGAGCTTCTGGTCGGCGCCGTCCTTGTCCTGGTAGGCGATCGTCACGCTCTTCTTGCCGATCTTTACCTCGCCGATGGTGACGCCGAGGGTGATCTTGAGGCCCTGCTTGGTGAAGACCTTGAGTGCTTCCTTGGCCACGTCCTGGTCGGCGAGGGCGAGGAAGTCGGGCATGGCTTCGAGCACGGTGACCTCGGCGCCGAGGCGGCGCCACACCGACCCCATCTCGAGGCCGATGACGCCCGCGCCGATCACGGCAAGCTTCTTCGGCACTGCGTCGAGGTCGAGCGCGCCGACGTTGTCGCACACGATCTTGTTGTCGACCGGGACGCCCGGGAGGTGGCGCGGAGCCGAGCCGGTGGCGACGATGACCTGCTTCGCGGTGACGACCTCTTCGCCGACCTGGACCTGCCAGCCGGCTTCGCCCTTGCCGACGAAGGCACCGTGGCCGTTCAGCAGGGTGACCTTGTTCTTCTTGAACAGACCCTTGATGCCGCCGGTGAGCTGGTCGACGATGCCCGATTTGCGGGCGATCATCTTCGGCACGTCGATCTTGGGCGTGCCGACGCTGATGCCCTGCCCTTCGAAGGCATGGCCCGCTTCCTCGAACAGGTGCGAGGTGTGCAGCAAGGCCTTGGACGGGATGCAGCCGACGTTCAGGCAGGTGCCGCCGAGGCGCGGCTCGCCCTTGGGGTCGGCATACGGATTGGATTCGCAGCACGCGGTCTTGAAGCCGAGCTGCGCGGCGCGGATGGCGGCGACATAGCCGCCGGGGCCACCGCCGATGACGAGGACGTCGAATTCTTTGGACATTGGGTTACCCGTGAGGAGTTAGGAGTCAGAAGTCGGATGCGAACAGGCGCCC
>JAKLLJ010000139.1 GCA_023150215.1 Thauera sp.
GGCGTGAGCGACGGTGGCGAGCAGCCCCAGGCTCAGAATGGAGGCGAATTTGCGAATCATTGGAAAGGTGTTCCCTTGAAATGTGCTCGAGTAGCCCCGCGAAGACCGGCAAGACCACGCCGGCTGGCGCACGACCGACGCGCGGTATTCTGCCAAGCATCGATGCCCGACGCAGCTCGGACAATCACTCCTGCGCCCGGTTCGCCCTTTTCCGGTGGCGAAGCTCCGGCCGCGCGGGCAAGCCTCCCCCTGCATCGGCCTTCAGCATTCGCTTACGCATCGTTCATTGCAGCCGGACGCCGCAGGGGTTAGCCTTGGGCAACAGGTCCGGACAGGATTTCTTGAACCACTGACAGGAGAACCACCATGGCAACGACCCTGAACCCCTAGAAGGACAAGCTCGTCGGCGACCTCAAGTCCCTGATCTCGGACGCCGAGGAGTTGCTCAAGCTCACTGCCGACCAGCAGGGCGGCAAGCTGGACGATCTGCGCGCCCGCATCGGTGATCGTGTCGCCGTCGCCAAGGACCGCCTCGCCGACGCCGAGGCGGCGATTGTCGACTCCGGCAAGAAGGCGGTGCGCGTCACCGACGACTACGTGCACGAGAACCCTTGGCAGTCCGTAGGCGTGGCAGCCGGCGTCGCCTTCCTGCTCGGCCTGCTGGTCAGCCGTCGCTGATTCGATGAGCAACGACCCCAGACCCCGTCTTGCCGAAAGCCTGCACGGCATCGTCGATGCCGGGCTGCAGACGGCGCAGACGCGGCTGGAACTGCTCGCAGTCGAACTGCAGGAAGAAAAGCTCCGCCTCACCGGCCTCGCGCTCAACACGGTGCTGGCGGGGCTTTTGCTCGGCTTCGGGCTGGTGTTCCTGATGGTGTTCCTGACCGTGCTGTTCTGGGAGGAACATCGCCTGCTTGCGCTCGGCATCTCCACCGCGGTCTGCCTGGGCGGCGGCTTTCTCGCCGCGAACAACGCGGCGCGTGCCTTCCGCAGCGGGACCAAGCTGTTCTCGGCCAGCCTAGCCGAACTCGCGCGCGACCGCGCCGCGCTGCGCAAGCCGGACTGAAGGCGAGGCATGGACTCCCGCCAGATCGATCTTGCGCTGCGCAAGCAGAAGCTGCAGATGCGCGCCGAGGCGCAGCGTGCCGACCTGACACAGCGGCTGGCCGGCATCGACAGCGCGCTCAACCGCGTCGACTCCCTGCGCGACAACCTGGCGTGGGCGAAGGACAAAATCCCGCTGCTGTCGGTCGCGCTGCTGGTCGTGCTGGCTGCAAAGCCGCGGCTCACGTTGCGCTTGGCCAAGCGCGCCTGGGTCGGCTGGCTGCTGGTGCGCCAGGTGCGCGGCGGGCGGCTGTCGGCCCTGCTGCCCACCGCCATCCCGCTCTTGCGCGGGCTGCTCGCGCTGCTCAGGCGCCGGCTCGAACCTTCGGCAGGATCAGGTTCAACACCACCGCAACGACGCCGCACAGGCTGACGCCCTGCAGGGTCAGTCCGTCGAAGTTCAGCGCCAGGCCGCCGATGCCCATCACCAGTACCGAAGACACGATCACCAGGTTGCGCGGCTCTTCCAGGTCGACGCGCGCCTTGATCAGCGTGTTCAGCCCCACCGCCGCCACCGAGCCGAACATCAGCATCATGATGCCGCCCATCACCGGCACCGGGATCGAGGCCAGCAGCGCGTTGAACTTGCCGAAGAAGGCGAGGATCACCGCGAACACCGCCGCCCAGGTCATGATCGCCGGGTTGTAGTTCTTGGTCAGCGTCAGCGCGCCGGTGACCTCGGAATAGGTGGTGATCGGCGGCCCGCCGACCAGGCCGGCGAACAGCACGCCGGCGCCGTCGCCCGCCAGGGTTCGGTGCAGCCCGGGCTTTTCGGTGTAGTCCTTGCCGGTCACGCCGCCGATCGCGAGCACGTCGCCGACGTGCTCGATCGCCGGTGCCAGCGCCACCGGCAGCATGAACAAAATGGCCGCGAGCTCGAAGCTCGGGGTCACGAACTGCGGCAGCACGAACCACGGCGCCGCGCCTACCGCGGCAAAGTCCACCAGCCCGAACAGGATCGCCGCCACGTCACCCGCCCCCACCCCGCACAGGATGGGCACCAGCTTGAGGAAACCGCGCGCGAACACCGCGACCAGCACCGTGGTGCCGAAGGCGATCCCCGCCACCGTGAGCGCGGTCGCGTAGGGCACGAGCTCGAGCTTGCCGTCGCCGCTGCGCCCCATCGCCATGTTCACCCCGACCGCGGCGAGCGACAGGCCGATGATCATGATGATCGGCCCCACCACCACCGGCGGCATGTAGCGGTGCACGATCTCGGCGCCGTGCTTCCACACCAGGCCGGCGAACACGAAATACATCAGCGATACGCAGGCGAGCGCACCCATCGTCGCCGGGATGCCCCAGGTCTGGATGCTGAAGATGATCGGCGCGATGAAGGCGAAGCTGGAGCCGAGAAAGATCGGCACCTGGCGCCCGGTGATGAGCTGGAACAGCAGCGTGCCGACGCCGGCGCCGAGGAGCGCGAGCGAGGGGTTCAGCCCGGTGAGCAGCGGCACCAGCACCAGCGCGCCGAAGGCGACGAAGAGGATCTGGGCGCCGGAGATCGCCTGCCGCCAAAGGGGCTCGTCAGACTGGATGGGAATGTCACGCATGAGGGTTCTCCGCCGGGCGCACGCGGCCGGGGTGGCGCGCAGCCGGCATGGTTGTCGTTATCGATGACGCAGTGAGGACGCGATGGCGGCGGCACGGCCGCCCGCCGCAGGATCAGTTGTGCCGCGTGCCGAAGATCTTGTCGCCGGCGTCGCCCAGGCCGGGGATGATGTAGCCGTGCTCGTTGAGGTGGCTGTCGATGCTCGCGGTGTAGATGTCGACGTCGGGGTGCTTGTCGTTCATCAGCGCAATGCCCTCGGGCGCCGCCACCAGCACCAGCGCGCGCACATGGCTGCAGCCCTTGCGCTTCAACATGTCGACGGTGGCGACCATGGAGCCACCAGTGGCGAGCATCGGGTCGATTATCAGCGCCATGCGCTCGTCGAGCTGGCCGACGAACTTCTCGAAGTAGGGCACCGGCTGCAGGGTCTCCTCGTCGCGCGCGATGCCGACCACGCTGACCTTGGCGCTCGGCATCATGTCGAGCACGCCGTCGAGCATGCCCAGCCCGGCGCGCAGGATGGGCACCACGGTGACCTTCTTGCCCTTGATCTGCTCGATCTCGACCGGCCCCGCCCAGCCCTGGATCTCGACCGTCTCGAGCGGGAAATCCTGGCACGCCTCGTAGGCCAGCAGGCGGGCGATCTCGGCGGTGAGCTCGCGGAATTTCTTGGTGCTGATGTCGCCCTCGCGCATCAGGCCGATCTTGTGGCGCACGAGCGGGTGGCGGATTTCATGGATGGGCATGGCGGGTTCCGGGCGGCAGGACGAAGACCCGCCTCTTTTACCGCGCCGCCGGTCCGCGCACAAGCGCACAAACCGCAGCATGCTGCATTGCAGTACCGGGCCCTGCGCCCGAGCGCGCTGGCGGTCGGCACCGTGACGGGATCGGCGCTAGAATCGCGTGTTCTGAACGCACCGGGGCAAGCGCCCCGCTCATCGACATGTCCCTCGATCTGGAAACAATCAAGCGCGTTCGCGACGAAGCGGACTGCCTTGCCGAAGCGGCCACCGTGGACGCTGCGCTCGACCGCATGGCGGCCGAGCTCACCGACCGCCTCGCCGACGCCAATCCGCTGGTGTATGCGGTGATGAACGGCGGCCTGATCCTCGCCGGCCGCATCCTGCCACGCCTGCCCTTCCCGCTCGAGCTCGCCTACCTGCACGCGAGCCGCTACGGTCACGCGCTGCAAGGCACACGGCTCGACTGGCGGGTGCGCCCGACCCAGGACCTGCGCGGCCGCACGGTGCTGGTGCTCGACGACATCCTCGATGAAGGGCACACGCTCAAGGCCATCATTGAGCACCTGCAGGGCGAGGGCGCCGCCGAGGTGCTCTCGGCAGTGCTGGTGCACAAGCTGCACGACCGCAAGGCCTATCCCGGCATGCGCGCCGATTTTTCCGGCCTCGACATCGCCGACCGTTTCCTGTTCGGCTGCGGCATGGACTACAAGGGCTACTGGCGCAATGCGCCGGGCATCTACGCGGTCAAGGGTCTGTAACCAAGGGAGTCATCATCATGCTCGTCACTTTCAAATCCCACGCCAGCGCCGACGTCATCATGCTCGGCGACGCTGCCAAGAAGCTGATCGCGATCCTGGGCAAGGATCCGCTGAACGCCCAGGGCATCGTCACCGCACCGCAACTGCCCGACGCGATCGCCCGCCTCAAGGCTGCCATCGAGGAAGACCGCGCGCGCCAGGCCGAGTTCGAGCGCCAACGCACCGAAGCCGACGAGGCCGCCGACAAGGAAGCCGGCCACACCGGGATGGCTGCTCCGGTCGGGCTTGCCCAGCGCGCCTGGCCCTTGCTAAACATGATGGAAGAATCGCTGCGCGAGGAAACCCCGGTCGTCTGGGGCGTCTGAGCCCCCTTCACCCGCGCCCGACGAAGCGCGCATCCACCGCGCACATCTGCGCGCAGCCAATCAGCCCGAGCGTGCGCTCCATCTCGCTGCGCAGGATCTCCAGCGCACGCGCCGCGCCCACGGCGCCGGCGGCCGCCAGCCCGTAGAGCGTCGCCCGTCCCGACATCACCGCATCGGCGCCGAGCGCACGCGCCTTGACGAAGTCGCTGCCGCGGCGAAAGCCGCTGTCGACGATCACCGTCATCTCCGCCCCCACCGCCGCACGCACTGCGGCCAGGGTCTCGATCGGCGCCGGCGCGCCGTCGAGCTGGCGGCCGCCGTGGTTGCTCACCACCACACCGTCGGCACCCGCCTCCTGCGCCCGCACCGCGTCCTCGGGCAGCAGTACGCCTTTCACCAGCAGCTTGCGCGGCCACAGGTCGCGCAGGCGACGGACGTCATCCCAGGTCAGCGAAGTGTCCATCTGCCCGGCGAGGAAGGCGGCGGCGTTCTTCGCGCTGTCCATACCCGGCGGCAGGAAGTCGCCGAGGTTGCGAAAGCGCGGCATGCCGTGCGGCACCAGCACGTCCATGACCCAGCGCGGATGCAGGGCAACATCGACCAGGTTGCGTGGCGTGAGCTTCAGCGGCGCGCGATAGTTGCGCCGGTCCCACTCGCGGTTGCCGAACACCGAGGCGTCAGTGGTGAGCACGATCGCTTCCGAACCGGCCTGCTCGGCGCGCCTGACGATCGCGGCGAGGTTGTCGCGATCCTTGAACGGGTAGATCTGCATCCAGTGGCGCACGCCGGTGGCAGCAATCTCCTCCAGCGCCACCGTGGACACCATGCTCTGGCAGAACGGGATGCCGGCCGCAAGCGCCGCCTCGGCGAGCACGCGGTCGCCCGCGTGGGTGAGCAGGCCGTTGAAGCCGGTGGGCGCGATCACCGCCGGCAGCGCGCTGTCGGTGCCGAACAGCGGTACCGACAGCGCGCGCTGCGACACATCCACCAGGGTGCGCGGCAGCAACAGGATGTCGTCGAGGGCGCGCCGGTTGCGCGCGAGCGTGAGCTCGTCGTCGGCGCCGCCTTCGAGATATTCGAGGCAGAAGTTCGGCAGCCGGCGTGCCGCCATCGCGCGCAGTTCGGCGATGCCCTGCGCACGTGCGGGATCGTTGCCACCGTACAAGCGGCGCCGTGGCGCGCCTGCGTCAGGAAGGTTCGACGGATTCATCATGAGATTGTAACTAGGCACCGTCCCGGCTCGATCCTTGCGCGGCGCAAATCCGGGCATCCAGGCCGGGCACTCGAAGTGGCGCCGGGCGTCGCGGCCGCAGCCTGCTCCCGTAGTAGACTGTTTGCCCGAACACAACACCCGTCAAGGACTTCGTCATGGCCGGCCGCAACAAGAACCTGCCGCTCGTCTATTCCTGCTCCGGCTGCTCGAGCGCCGCGCAGATGGCCAACCACATCGCACTGCGCCTCGACCACGAAGGCGAGGCTGAAATGTCGTGCATCGCCGGCGTCGGCGGCAACGTGCCCAAGCTGGTGAAGATCGCCCGTTCGGGCCGCCCGATCCTCGCCCTCGACGGCTGCGCGCTCGAATGCACCGCCAGCAGCCTGGCCGAGCGCGGCGTGCAGCCCGCGGTTCATCTGCTGCTCAACGAACAGGGTGTCAAGAAGCGCTACGCGAGCGATTTCGATGCCGCCGAGGCCGAACAGGTCTTCCAGCACGCGCGAGCGGAGGCACGTGCGCTCCAGCAGACGATGCCGCGCGCACCATCGCCCGACGCGGTCCACTGATCGCGGCACGCCCGCCGGCGGCAACGGCGCGAGCACGCACCGCCACAGGCGTGCAAGCTGCCGATGCGGCGCAGCGCGACGCGCTCAGGCCCTGAGCCTGCGCGCCGTATCGACCAGCGCGCCCGCCAGTGTGTCGAGCATCTCCTGCTGCGCGGCGTCGCGCAGGCGCTCATCGTCACCCACCGCCTCGCCCGCCCTACCCACCGCGAGCTGCTGCGGGATCACCTGCATGCCGAGGTAGCCGAGCACGTCGCGGACATGGAACAGCACGCGCATGCCGCCGAGCGCCCCCGGCGAGCTGCCGACCACCGCCGCCACGCGACCGACATACACCTTGCCGCCCGAGCGCTCCGGGTCGGCCGGGTTGGGCCGCGAGCACCAGTCGAGGGTGTTCTTGAGCAGTGGCGTGAGCGAGCCGTTGTATTCGGGATTGACCACCAGCAGGCCGTCGCTCGCGTGCAGCACGCGCTGCAGGCGGACAATGGCCTCGGGCAGACCGGCGGCGGCTTCGAGATCGCCGTCGTAGAGCGGCGCCGGATAGTCGTCGAGCTCGATCCGCTCGACCTCGGCGCCCGCCGCGCCGAGCGCCCGCGCGCACGCCACCGCCACCCGGCGCGACAGCGCCTCGCGCCGGCGGCTACCGGCCAGCACCACGATACGGGGCTTGTTCATAGTCGAGACTCCACCCGGGGCCCCATTCCTGCTCAGCGCGCCGGCGGGCGAATCGGCTCACCCAGGTTCAGGTTACCCACGCCATCCTGCCCTTTGATCAGGAACTTGCCTTCGGGCAGATCGCTTTTGCAGGGGGCGAGCCGACGTCCGTCGATCTCCGTCTTCGCCACCTTCACACCGTCGGCCGTTGACGAAAAGGTGGTCGTGAACTCGCCCTGGAAGTTGTACTTGAAGTCGCCGAAGAACTTTCCCTCGACCACGGCAGGACCACCCTTGGCGTCACAAACCGCCTGGTAATAGCTGTAGTGCTCGTCCTTGCTCCAGCGCTCGTCGCGGCAATTGGCGAGCGCGCTGCCCGGGTGCGCCAGGACGTCGTCGCGGACAGGCGAGCCGACGCAGATATGGAAGCTCGATGTTTGCGCGGCTGCATCCACGGCTGCCGTGTTCATCAACCACAGCCCGGACATGCGATTCGGGCCGTCCATCGGTGTGGGCGAAGCGTGTGCGGTAGCAGCAAGGGTGGTCGTCAGCAGCAGAAGCAAGCGGCGCATGGTCGGATCCTCTCGGGCGGTGCGGGGTGAATAAGCTCGGGCGGACTGAAGATTAGAGCCGAACGGACCTGTTTGAACAGGGGGCGTCGCGCCGGGATCGATAAGCTCCACCGAGCGCTCGCTCAGCCCCCCGACGGCGGGCGCGCAAGCTTGCGCTGCAGCGTGCGGCGATGCATCTGCAGCGCACGCGCGGTCGCCGAGATGTTGCCGTCGTTCTCGGCGAGCACGCGCTGGATGTGCTCCCACTCCAGGCGGTCAACCGACATCGGCGCATCGGGAGCGCGGTCCTCGAGCACGACTTCCTCGGCCCGCAATGCGCGCACGATGCTGTCGACATCGGCAGGCTTGGCGAGATACTGGATCGCCCCAAGCTTCACCGCATCCACCGCGGTGGCGATGCTGGCGTAGCCCGTCAGCACCAGGATGCGCGCGCCCGGGGTCGCGTCCAGCAGCGGGCGGATCAGCTTGAGGCCGGACTCGCCGCCGATGTTGAGGTCGAGCACGATGAATTCGGGCTCGTGATCACGGGCGAGTTCGAGCGCACCTTCGCAGTCGGTGGCGCCGTAAGTGTCGAAGCCGCGCTGGCCGAGCGCACGTACGAGCACCTTGTTGAAGGCCGGATCGTCATCGACGACGAGCAGGCAGGGCGCGTTTTCCGGGATCATCGGGCAACCTGTTCGGGGATCAGCATGCGCGCAATCGTGCCACCGCCGGGCCGGGAACGGAACTCCAGGCGACCGCCATGATGCTCGATGGCCGCATGCGCCAGCATCAGGCCGACGCC